>JAQVZV010000089.1 GCA_028708005.1 Bacilli bacterium | reverse complement strand
CGGTTGCTGTCCCAAGGAGCTATAAAAACACCAATGGCGAATACGAAACAGACTTTATTAATTGTATTTTATGGGCTGGTGTAGCTCAAAATACGACTGAGTATTGCAAAAAGGGTGATTTATTAGGCATTAAAGGAAGAATTCAAACAAGAAAGATTGAAGATAATCCAGAGAAGCCTATTTATGTAACAGAACTAATAGCTGAAAAAATAACGTTCTTGTCTAGTAAAAAAACAGATTAACAATCTGTTTTTTCTTTTAAGGAGGAGTATGAATTATTGTAATGAAATGCATTACAAAGAATGTGGTAATTTTATATTTGAATCTTTTGTATAATCAAATTAACTATTACATAAAACAATCGAAGAACATAATGAACTAATCAAAAAGTTAAGATAAAAAAATATTGCATTTTTAAAAGAAAGATTTGAAAATTATAGAGAGGTCCTCATAAGTATTCAGAATAATGTGATGGGATTCGAACAAAGATATAGAAAAATACGATTCTATGGTTTTTAGAGAATATATATATAATCGAAAGAATTAATTGCTATACTAAAAATAAAGAAGATTGATGTCAATCTTCTTTATTTTTTAATTCATCATAAAAGAGTTCGTCAGGTTTTTTGTTAAAGATATCTGCTATTTTAATGGCCATTTTATAGGTCAATGTCCTTTTCTTATTTTCTAATTGCCAGTAAAATGATTTGCTAATATTTAAGCAATTAGCCATGTCTTGGTGTGTGTAATTTTCTTTTAATCTGAAACTTTGTAATTTTTCCAATCTTGCCATTTTTTGCCACCGTCCTATTTAATTATATCTATAAATTAATAAAAAGGCAACCAAAAGTTCCTATTTAGTTAATTTCGACAATTGTTTCACTTAAATTAGTTATAATGTAGGGCGAAATTAGGAGGTAGTATTATGCTAATTGGGAAAAGACTAAAGGATTTAAGAAAGGCCAAGGGGCTTAATCAGCAGCAGCTGGGTAATCTCATCAATGTGACTAAGGTGTCAATATGTTGCTATGAAAGAGGGACAAGAACGCCTAATCTAGACACACTTCAAGATTTACTAAATGTTTTCGATGTTTCTGCTGATTATTTACTTGGCAATGATATAAAAGCTCACGTTGTGAGCGAAGGGGAAGAGCCATATAATATTAACATTTCTAAAGAAATTGCTGATTTAATAAATGAACTAAAATTAAATAAAGATCTATACCAAAAAGTTATGGAAGAAAATCCCAAACGTATTGTTGAATTACTTGACAAATTATTTAAATAACGAAGTTATAACTTCGTTATTTTTTGTTGTATGATTTTAAATGAGCACGTACAAAACCATGTGTTGTCATGAGGGGTTGATTATTGTATAATATAATTGGTGATAATATGAATATTGTTGATATAATTAACAAAAAAAGAGAAAAGGGTACTTTAAGTAGGGATGAGATATTTTACGTAATAAATGCTTATATGAATGATACAGTAAAAGATTATCAAGTTAGCGCACTACTTATGGCTATATGTTTAAATGGCATGATTGAACAAGAAATTACAAGTTTAACTTCAATTATGATTGAAAGTGGTGATACTTTTGATTTATCATCTATCAACGGAATTAAAGTGGATAAGCATTCTACTGGTGGTGTTGGAGACAAAACTACTTTAGTTGTGGCGCCGATTGTTGCAGCATGTGGTTTAATAGTGCCTAAAATGAGTGGTAGAGGTTTAGGACACACAGGAGGGACGATAGATAAGTTAGAATCTATTTCTAATTTTAAAGTTGATTTAAGTAATAATGATTTTTTAAATCAATTAAAAGATATTGGTGTTGCGATAACAACTTCCAGTTTAAATACGGTTCCAGCGGATAAAAAGTTGTATGCTCTAAGGGACGTTACGGGAACAGTCTCATCAATTCCGTTAATCGCTTCAAGTATTATGAGCAAAAAATTGGCCACTAATGCTGACAAGATTGTTCTTGATGTTAAAGTGGGTGAGGGTGCTTTAATGAAAAATATAGAACAAGCAACACTTCTTGCTAGAACAATGGTCCAAATAGGTAAAAGTTTTGGTAAAGAAACAGTAGCGCTTCTTACTAATATGAATTGTCCTTTAGGCACTAGTATTGGTAATGGTTTAGAAGTAAGGGAAGCGATTGAGACTTTAAAGGGAAATGGTGATGAAAACTTTAAAGAGTTATGTATTACTATTGCTAGTTATATGGTAAGCATTGGTAAAGGAATAAAAGTTGAAACAGCAAGAAGTGAAGTGGTTAACAACCTAAATAATGGTAAAGCATATGAGAAGTTTCTTGAAATGGTAGCAGCTCAACAAGGTGAAATAAATAATATAGATATTTCAAATAAAACAGTGGAATATAGGGCTTTAAAAAGTGGATATCTTAATAGCATTAGAGCTTTTGAACTTGGTAAATATATAATGAAAATGGGTGCTGGTAGAGAGACCAAAGAAGATATTATTGATTATGGTGTTGGCATTATCTTAAATCATAACTGTGGAGATTATGTAAACAAGGGTGAATCTTTAGCGACTCTTTATGTTAGAAATGAGGATATCGATACTAAACTATTAGATGATATTTTCATCATCGAAAAAAATTCAAAAAAACTAGAGCCATTGATATATGACATAATAAAGTAAAAAAGACTATTTGTTAGTCTTTTTGTTTTTCATCATTGCGTGGTATTCATCAAATGTTAGATTGTTTTCATATATGTATTTGGCAACTTCTTCACCAACATATCGATAATGCCACGATTCAAAACTATATCCTGTTATATCAGATCTGTTTTCGGGATATCTTAGAATAAAACCATATTTATGAGCATTATCCTTTAACCATTTGTATTCTTTGGTTGTCTGAAAGTAACTATAAGGATTATTTCCAGATATTACATCAATGGCTAAACCTGTTTGATGTTCTGAATATCCAGGCCTAGCTGAAAACATTTCGGCCGCTTCAAAACCATTTTTCTTTACATATCCATTATATATACCCATCTGCTTTTGATAACTACGATATGCTGAAGTAACTTTAATTATTAATCCTTCTTTTTCCGCATCATTAGCCATTTGTTTGAACTTATCTTTAACAGTTGATGCAATTTGGAATCCATAGTCATAATAGGAATATTTATTATCTATTTTAATTAATTTTTTAGGCACAAAATCTTTGGGCAATTTATAATACTTATTAACAATAACAAGTATATCATTAGGATCAGGCACCTCGATAGTATTTTCGTAAAAGGGATAATCTAGAGACATATTTACTCTTGATATAACTTCGTCATAAGCATAAGAATTGTTTTCTTGTTTATATTGAAGATAGCGATCTAATGCATTTATATTAAAATAATCATTACTAATATAACTGACAAGATTATCTATTTGAACTTCTTTTTGAATGATAATATCAATCTCGTCTTTGGTTAGAAAGTTAAATACTTGTTCAATATCATTACGTTTATATCCTATTAAATTAAGATTATTTAGTTGACTAATATATGAATCATATTCTTTATAAGGAAAATATAAATATTCTTCTAGTAGTTGGTTTTCATATTGACCTCCAACAAGAGCTGCTTCTAAAGTTTTTGAATATAGGTTATTATTTATTAAGAATTTGTCTAATTTATTTTCTATGATTAATACTATAGATTCATTATTATACTTTAATTTTTTTAAGTCTCTTTCTGTTTTGGAAGTGGTAAGCAAATAAAAGCCCTTTATCATAATAATAAATGATAAAAATATTAGGCTTATTATTAATATAAATAAACGGATCTTTTTTCTGCGTCGTTGATT
>JAQVZV010000088.1 GCA_028708005.1 Bacilli bacterium | reverse complement strand
ATAATCAACAAGTAGGAAAAGATTTATGGCAATATAATCAAAGAATAAAAAGAAATTTATGGCAAAATAATCAACAAGTAAGAAAAGATTTATGGCAAGATAACCAAAAAGTAGTAGGCAATTTATACCAATCTAATCAAGAAGTAAAAGGTAAAACGCACGAATAAATACATAAAAAGGAGAAATATAAATGAAAGAATTATTTAATTATTGTTCCCAACCTAGAGCATACGCTGATTCGAGTGGTTATTGTCTAGTGGAATTGGAAGAGGGAGAAACAATAAAGGATGTTTTAAAGAAATATATTGTTCCAAAAGAGTGGTATGAACAACAATATCTATGTGCAGAAGAGATTACAGAGTATATAGATAAAGAAAAAACATATTCTGGAAGACTTGTTTTAATGAGCACATACCAAGTATTTTTAGATTAAAAAAAAGGGAAAAAATGAACAGAGATAAAGAAGCAATTAATAAACATACTTTATTAGAATTGTATCAGTTATTAGTGGATATTGAAGAAGAATATAATACAAGTGATAGTATATTGAAAAAACAAAAAGCTTTAGATGATTTAAGAAATATAAAAGAAGAAATAAATCAATTAGAAGAAGAATTGAAAGAGGGGGGGAAATAAAAAATGGCATTAGATATAAAAATATGCAAAGCAGCTAATATAGATGAAGTTGAAAAATTCTTCGTTGATTATATTGACCGCATTGATGACAAATTAGAGAATGAAATTAGTGTTGATATTATTACAGCGCTATTAGAAAAAAAACGAATCATTAATAGATTAAGAAATTGTTATTTACATATGATTAGAAGTAAATAATATTTCTTCTTTTTTTAATACTTGTGCTAAATTGATTAGATAAGCGAAAAAAAGCTTACAATAAAAAGGAGAATTATAAACTATGCTAAAACCCTTAAAAGGATATGGATTATTTATGTATAATCTATGCGAAAAGACTGGTCTGTATTTAAGCAAACATAGAATATTGTTTTGGTTATTAATGTTTACCTGGGCACTTCCGATGACTATAGTAGGTCTATTAGTTACATTAGTTTTACTTATTTGTGGAAAAAGACCTGAAAAATATCATAATGTATATAGATTTACTGTTGGAAATAGTTGGGGTGGATTAGAGTTAGGACTAATGTTTTTACAAAGCAAAAACAGCGGTGAACGTGTTGCTATGCATGAGTATGGTCATCTACATCAATTAATTTTAGGTCCTTTATTTCCAATCCTAGTCGCTATTCCTAGTGCGATAAGATATTGGCATCAAACACTCTCTAAGAAAATAACACCACCATATGATGAAATATGGTTTGAGAGATCTGCGACTGATTTAGGAACCTTGCTTATAACAGGAAAGAGAAAATACACGGAAATTGATTAATCTTACTGGTTTATTGTATAATATAAATATAAGATGTAACAAGGAAAAGGAAATAGCGGATTATGGCAATGTCAAAAGAAACTTTATTAGATAGATTAGCAAAGTTAGAAACAAGAATTGAAAAAATTAATAACAGAATAAGTAAATGGGAAAACAAAAAGAATGTTGAAAGCTATATTAAAGAGAGTATCGGCGGGTATAGATCTTGTAGAGATAATATAAAAGAAGTAAAAACATTAGAAGATTTAATCAGATGTAGATATATAGATTTTGGTGGAAGAGATACTCTGCAAGAATGTAAATATTTCATAGAATTTAGGTATAAATCTTTTTTAGATGAATGTGATAACGAAATAAAATATGCTAAAAGCGATTTAGAAGACAATAATCTTACAAAGAAAAAATATTTAAATGCTCTTGCATTACTAGATGAAAGAGAAAGCAGACCTGTTATTAAAATATTTAAAGATTTTTTTGATAATGAGAAATAACGGAGAGTATAAATAATGATTACATTGATTAATTTTTCAGGCGGTATAGATAGCACATACTGCCTTTATAAATATATGAAAGATTATAAAAAATCAGATGAAACAGTTATCGTTCATCATAATATATTAGTCAACAATACTGGAAGATGGCAGAAAGAGTTAGAAGCATGCCATAAAATTCTTAATTGGTTAAAGGAGCATGGAATAGATGATTTTAAATACGTTGAAACAAAATTTGAACAACCCAAAGAATTTAAAACACCTCTAGACAGCATCCTTCACATAGGATATATCTCTGGTGTGATCGCTTTAACCTACAACATATCACATATAGTTTATAGTTCACCTAGAGATGAGTATGAGAGACTAGGAATTATAGAAATGCAGAGAAGATCTAGAAACGCAGAAGCAGTAAGAAAAATTGTTTGTGGTAAAACATTAAGCGTTATAGATATGATATCAAACACAAAGAAGAAAACATTGATGAAAGAAATACCTAAAGACCTTTTAGATATGTGCTGGTTTTGTCGTGTTCCTGATGCTGATGGAAAGCCTTGCGGTGAGTGCCATACTTGTAAATGTGTTCTTCCAATACTAAAACAAATAAACACTAAAATTAAATAATATTTGAAAACGCATCATAAGAAAATAGTTGATGCGTTTTTTTTTATTGTATATTTAATAAAATCATTAAACTGTTCCTTTATTTTTTAATTTATTAAATAATATGAATGTAAGATAATAAGGAATTATAAAAATGGAAATTAAAAAGGAGGTTACTTATAAAATGGGAAACAAAGTATCATTTGGACTGACCAATGTCTATTATTCGAAAATTACGACCACCGGAGAAGTTGACACCTACGGTAATCCAGTAAGAATCCATGGGGCTCAGGAATTTTCTTCAGAAGTGATTGGTGGAAGCGAAAGCAATTATGCCGATGATTCTGTGATTGCAACCCTAACACAAAATGCAGGTCGTAACATCACACTTAAACTAACAGAACTCAGTGAAGACTTTAAAACAAATATTTTAGGTCACGTAAAGTTGGCTAATGGTAAATTAGTTGAAGTCGATAATGCTAAGCATGAAAAGTTTGCATTAGGCTTTGAATTTCAAGGCGACCAAAAAGCAAGAAGAGTGTGGTTTTACAGGTGTTCGGTAACGCCGATTAATGAAGCGACTAAAACGAAAGGCGAATCCGCAGAAGCAAACAGCATTTCGTTATCGATAGTCGCAGAGCCGGTTGCAATCGGCAATTACTTGATTACGCATGTGGTTGCTCATAAAAACGATGACAATTACGCTTCGTTTTTAACAAGCCAACCTGAACTTCCAGTGATTGCGGGGTAGCATGATGGAAAAGCAAATTAAAATTAAAAAGGAGAAAATAGAAATGGAAAAAGGGAAAGATGATTTATTTAATGTTTATAAGAAAACAAGCGATTCATTAAGAGTAGCGAAAGATGATCTTAGATATTACAGACATAAATTAAACAAATGTGTTCCAGGCCCTAACTATGAGGAAGAGTATGAAGATTTAACATTAAAAATAGTTAAAACAGAAGAATACATAGAACAAATGAAAGCATTTATTGAAATATTGGAAAGTGAAATAGAAGAACACATAGCAAAAGATAATGATATTAGATATAAAGTATTTAAAGGATCTTATATAGACAATAAATCATTATCAGAATTAAGCAATGAACTTGGTTATAGTTATACAGACATAAAAGAAATAAATAGTAAATTGTTGAAATAACAATTAAAGAGGGTTATATGAAAAAAATTATTTTATTAGGACTTGTTTTAATATTATTAAATGTTTTAGATGCTATTACTACATTTTATGGGTTAAATATGGGAGCTATGGAAGGCAATCCTATCGTTAGTTTCTTTATTGAAAGTGGAAGTTTCTGGGTGTTTAAAATTGGCATACCTAT
>JAQVZV010000087.1 GCA_028708005.1 Bacilli bacterium | reverse complement strand
GGTAAGGTTATAAAAGACGTAAATAAAAACATAGCATCTATTTACAAAAACATAACTGGTACAGAGGGTTTAAAAATAGAATATAAAACTTTTCCGAGCGGACTAAATATAGATGAAGGAGCAGAAATGGAATTAAAAGAAACCTTCACCGAAAATTATGATAAAGAAATAATGCAGGGGAAAACTTTATATGGGCCGCACAAAGATGAAATAATATTTATATTAAATGGTGAGGATTTAAAGACATTTGGCTCACAGGGTCAACAAAGAACAGCGGTCATCTCCTTTAAAATTGCGGAAATTTCTATTTTTAAGAACTCGACAGGCAATTATCCAATATTATTATTAGATGATATATTTAGCGAACTAGATTCCATTAAAACAAATAATTTATTAAGTTATATAAAAGGTGAATATCAAACGATAATGACGACAACTGATTTAAAAAATATTAATAAAAAAATATTGAACAAAGCAACTGTTTTTAATACAGAAAATGGAAAAGTAATAAAAAATCAAGAGGTGATATAAATGAAGGAAACACATTACGGATCAAAAGATATCCAAGTATTAGAAGGTCTTGAGGCAATTAGAAAAAGACCGGGAATGTATATTGGAACAACAGGAGAGAGAGGGCTGCACCATTTGGTATGGGAAATAGTAGACAATGCTATAGATGAAGCCCTAGCTGGTTTTTGTACCGATATAGAAGTAGTTATCACTACTGATAATAACATAATTGTAAAAGATAATGGCAGGGGTATTCCGGTAGATATACATGAGAAAACAGGAAAATCAACAGTAGAAACAATTTTCACTGTTTTACATGCAGGTGGTAAATTTGGTGGAGGAGGTTATAAGGTTTCTGGCGGCCTCCACGGAGTAGGAGCGGCAGTTGTAAACGCTTTAAGTGATTGGTTGGAAGTTAAAGTATATAAAGATGGTAATGTCTATTTTCAAAGATTTGAAAACGGGGGGACCGCAAAAGACGATTTAAAAATAATAGACTCTTGCCAAGAAGAAAGAACGGGAACTACTATTACTTTTAAACCTGATCCTATTATTTTTCCCGAATCGGTAGTTTTTGAGTATGAAGTATTAAAAACGAAATTAAGGGAATTAGCCTTCTTAAATAAAGGATTGCGTATTATTTTAATAGATGAAAGAAACGATAAAAAAGAAGAGTTTTTATATGACGGTGGAATAACAGAATATATTAAGTTATTAAATAAAAACCGTCAACCAATTCATGACAGCGTTGTTTATTTTGAGGGTAGTGAGGACGATGTTTCAATTGAGGTAGCTGTACAATATAACGCCGGTTATGCAATTAATGTTTATTCGTTTGTAAACAACATTAATACTTATGAAGGAGGAACTCACGAAGAAGGGTTTAGAAGGGCCTTAACTAGAGTATTAAACAATTATGCTAGGAACAATAATTATATAAAACAAACCGAAGAATCTTTAACTGGTGAGGACGTTAGAGAGGGATTAACCGCAATAATATCAGTAAAACATACAAACCCACAATTTGAAGGACAAACTAAAACAAAATTAGGCAATAGCGAGGTTCGTAAAATAACCGATTCAATTTTTTCAAGCGGATTTGAAAGATTTTTGTTAGAAAATCCTGAAGAGGCTAAACTGATTGTAGAAAAATCATTAACCGCTGCTAGAGCGAGAGTTGCTGCTAAAAAAGCGAGGGACTTAACACGACGAAAAACCGCTTTAGAGATTTACTCTTTACCAGGGAAGTTGACTGATTGTTCATCTAAAGATGCGACAATTTCAGAATTATATATTGTAGAGGGGGATTCTGCTGGTGGATCTGCAAAATTAGGTAGAGACAGTAAAACACAAGCAATATTACCACTTAGAGGGAAAATTCTTAACGTTGAAAAGGCAAGAATAGATAGAATTTTTGAAAATAACGAAATAAGATCTTTAATAACCGCTTTAGGTACAGGAATTGGCGAAGAGTTCAACGTGGAAAAGTTAAGATATCATAAGATAATAATAATGACGGATGCGGACGTTGACGGCTCTCATATTAGAACCTTGTTATTAACGTTTTTTTACAGATATTTTAAACCATTAGTTGAAAAAGGTTTTATCTATATTGCGCGCCCACCTTTATATAAAATAGAATTTAAAAAGAAAATTATATATGCTTATTCAGACAAAGAGTTAGAAGAAACGTTAGAAGAATTTGAGGAAGATCAAAAACCTACGATTCAAAGGTATAAAGGTCTTGGTGAAATGAATCCAGATCAATTATGGGAAACAACAATGGATATTACGAATAGAACTTTATTAAGAGTAACAATAGATGATGCTATTGTTGCAGACCAAACTTTTGAAACATTAATGGGTACCGAGATTGAACCAAGACGAGAGTTTATTGAAAAGAATGCAAAATATGTACAGAATTTGGATATATAAAGAGGTGATATCATGGAAGAAAAATTAACTGATGTAAATATTACAAAAGAAATGGAAAAATCGTTTCTTGATTATGCAATGAGTGTAATTGTTTCAAGAGCGATACCAGATGTTAGAGATGGTTTAAAGCCGGTACACAGAAGAATATTGTATGCAATGAATGGTTTAGGTTTAATACCTGAAAAACAGTATAAAAAGAGCGTGCGTGTTGTTGGAGAGGTATTAGGAAAATATCACCCTCATGGAGACGTGGCCGTATACGATACTATGGTTCGTATGGCCCAGGACTTTTCTTATAGGTATTTATTAGTTGATGGACACGGTAATTTTGGCTCAATTGATGGTGATAGTGCTGCAGCCATGCGTTATACTGAAGCCAAAATGAGTAAAATATCAATTGATTTGTTAAGAGATATAAATAAAGAAACGGTAAATTTTGTAGACAACTTTGATGGAACAGAAAAAGAACCCGAAGTTTTACCAAGTAGATTTCCTAATTTACTTGTAAATGGGGCAACTGGAATCGCTGTAGGTATGGCGACCAATATACCTCCTCATAATTTGACGGAGGTATTGGATGGTTTAATATATTTAATAAATAATAAAGAAGCGACGGTTACGGAGTTAATGGAGATAATTAAAGGTCCAGATTTTCCAACAGGAGCATCCATTTTAGGTATTGATGGGATACGAAGAGCTTATACAACGGGAAAAGGAATTATAACAATTCGTGCAAAAGCAACAATTGAGGAAAGTAAGACAGGCAAACAATCAATTATTGTTACTGAAATTCCTTATCAAACTAATAAAGCTAGATTAATCGAGAAAATAGCAGATTTAGTAAGAGATAAGCAAATAGAAGGAGTTTCTGATCTTAGGGACGAATCAAGCAGAATGGGTATAAGGATAGTAGTTGAATTAAAAAGAGAAGCAAATGCGAACGTGGTGCTTAATAACTTATATAAACACACATCTCTTCAATCTTCGTTCGGAATACACTTTTTAGCACTAGTTGACGGACAACCGCGAACACTTAATTTAAGAGAAATGTTAAGTTATTATTTAGATCATCAAAAAGAAATTATATTGAGAAGAACAAAATTTGATTTAGATAAGGCTGAAAAAAGAGTTCACATTTTAGATGGATTAAAAATAGCTTTAGATAACATAGATGAGATAGTTAAATTAATTAAACAGTCAAAATCAGAAGAAGAGGCTGTTAGAGATTTAATAAATACATTTAATTTAAGCGAGATACAGTCTAAAGCAATACTAGAAATGAAATTAAGAAGGCTAACTGGATTATAATATGTCTCAACCTAATATTAGGAGTATTAATCAATACATAGTCGACACTAACATTTAAACTCGCCATATGCAGACCAGCATTTAAATAACTATTGGCTATCTCTAGCTCTAAAACACCTTG
>JAQVZV010000086.1 GCA_028708005.1 Bacilli bacterium | reverse complement strand
AGGTAATGACGATTATGAAACTAATATTTATGTCAATAAAAGCAATATCATTATAATGTTTGATGATGGGTGGAAAAGTCAATACACAATAGGCTACGAATATATGCGGGGGAAAGATATGAAAGGTAGTATTGCAATAATTCCTAAAAATATAGGAGAAAGCGGTTATATGAATAAAGCTAATCTATATGAACTTTATAATCAGAATTGGGATTTGTTAAATCATACCTACGATCATTTAGTTCTCAATGATAGCAATATAAATAAGCAAATAAAAAGTATAACAAGAGGAAGCAAGTGGTTAGAAAAAAATGGCTTTATCAACCATCATAGGGTATTAATATATCCTGAAGGAAAATATAACGACAATACTATAAAAGCTTTAAACAATATGAACTATACTAGTACAAGGGGTATTGAAAGCGGATTTAATTTAAACCAACCCGGAAATTTATATGACATAAAAGTTAAGAATATACTTCCCAACACAAAAGTAAACGAGGTAAAAGAATGGATTAATTATATAATTGATAATAATCTAACATTGATTTTACTTTTTCATAAACTTGATAATAACATTGATAAAACTAAAATGAAATATAAAAAGAAAGATTTTTATAAGATAATTGATTATATTGATACCAATAAAAACAATCTGAATATCATAACTTATTCAGAATGGCTTGAAACTATAACCTATCGACATAAATAAAACTTATTTTAAAGCTTTGAATTATTCAAAGCTTTTATTTAATTTAACCTAAATAACGATAGACATATATTGTTTTTTCTTTTCCACTTATAAATTAAAGTTATCAATAGACCACCAATAATTGCCATAATCATATCAAGCATTGTATCTGTTAGCCCTTTTTGAAAATTAGTGTTGAAAACAAGGTCAACTAAATATTCACCAACTTCCCAAAAGGCCGCAATTGCAGCATTAAAACACATAATTCTCAAAATACAAACATTATAATCCTTATTCTTACGAAGAACCCATATAATAAATAACCATGATACTGCTATACCTGACAAAAAATGCGTTATTTTATCATATAAAGGAATATAATCATATAAATCAACGACTGATCCTAAAACGGCACTTATAAATAAAAAGGAAAGAGAAATTGTTTTAACTATAACGGGAATTTTGTATCCTATTTTTATGTCAATTATATATAATATGAAGAAACCAATACCTATTATAACGCTAATAAAGAACATAAAATAATTCCAATTAATTAAATATATAAAAGCATATACACTACATATTAGTATCGATACCACAATCATTAAAAAATTAACTTTAGCTAAACACTTTATGTACTTGGTAGGCAAGAGGGTCTCACTTCCTTTGTATTAGGCATAATCTTTTCTTAATGATATGTTTGATACTATTAAAATATTATAGTTTGACTAAGCAAAATAATAATATCCCAACTTGGTAAACCAAATTGGGATACAGCTTTATATCATATTATATTTATTACTACTTCCTAATATAAAATAATTACCAATAGAATGAATAATACTAATACGAAAGAGTAGCCATAATTACATACTGCTCCGCTCATACAATCCCTCCCTTTTTCTTAGTATAATATATTTTATTATTAATATTAAAAAGGAGTTATAACAGCAACCTTGTTTAAACATCGTTATAATTTTAATTTGTATATATTGCATAGTAAATTATAATTTACACAAAATAATAATGTACGCTTATACATTAAGGAGGTTTGTTATATGAGTAGTAGAAAAGGGATTATGAGTGAGAATCTCAAATATGAAATTGCAAACGAATTAGGTGTATTGAATACTGTTAAAAATGAAGGTTGGGGTTCCGTTTCATCAAGAACTTGTGGCAATATGGTTACTAAGGCAATAGAAATGGCCAATAAACAACACCAGTAACAAAAAAGCGTACAAAAAAGCAGGGAATATCCCTGCTTATTTTGAATTACTAATTACATATAAATATAAGGCCCCTAAAAATTCATTGGGAAAAAGCAATGCAATGTTAGAAAGATCTTTCTTTGTCTTAGAATTTTGATAAGTTACTATATCATCATATATATATTTTAATATGACTTTATTCTGGATTAAATCCCGCCATTCATTATCCTTAATCTTTTGTTTTACTAGCTTTCTATCAATCGATGGTAATTGATTTAATCTATAAAGTAATCGCTTGTTATATATATTTATATTATATATATAAGAATCATCCAGATTTAAAAACATACCTAATGATTCAATGATTTCAGTCATATAAGAAATACTAATATCTGCCTTGTATGCCGTTATCTTTAATAATTGAGATAACATATCATTCTTACGTTTAAAGATATTAGTCAATATTTGCCTATACGTGTAACTGTATCGATTGAAATTCCTTTTTAAATGATCCTTTTTAAATGTATATTTATTGCCATCCAATTTTCCAAAAGTTTTCATCGTATCATTATAACCCAGTCTCATTCCTCGTCTGGCTATATTTTTATCAAATATAAGAAATGATCCCAGCTTATTGCGTGGGGAAATATAAGTAACTTTAACATTTTTGCTTTTAGTCTGACGCTTAAGCCCAACAGCTCTAAGATCAACAGCAATTATTTCCTCAGCGCCCATGTCGATAGCTAAATTAATTGGCAAGTTATCATAATAACCACCATCTATATAATCATCATTATCAATATGCTTTTTCTTAAAAGCCGGAAAACAAGTCGCTGAAGCCATTAAATAATCTTTTAGTTTACCAATAGGTATATCCTTTTTAGTAAGAACCTTGGGTTTAAAATTTGATAAATTAAATGTTATAATCCCAAAATTAATCTTAGACTTACGTACTTTTCTTTCATTTAATACCTTGTTAATTGTTTCTTCTAAATTAGAGACATCCATTCCATTAGCTAATAATATAGCTTTAGCATAATGTTTAAGAACACTCTTTTGATTCTTCATATTATCACATATTGGTTCTTTAATAATGTACTTATAATCGATATTATACCAAAACCATAAACCTTTTAGATATGATTTTTGAACCATCAAAGCACCATTTAAAGCCCCTACTGATGTGCCTGTAACAATATCATATTTTATATGCATTCTTTTCAATGCTTTCCATGCGCCAATTTGATATGAACCCTTGGATCCGCCACCCGATAAAACAATAGCTCTTTTCATCTTATCATTTCCTTTAACAATTAATTGCTTTAACATAATATAATTATATCACAAGAGATATATTATATACTCATTTATACATATTATAGCCCTTGATAATTAAACTTAAAAGGCAAGTTAATCTTGCCTTTTTCTATCTACCTAAACCAATAAGTTTTTGAACTTGCATAAACTTTTCTCTAGCCATTGGTATTACTTTTTTAATGCCTTCATCAAGCACCTCATCAATTATTGACGAATTTATAAACTCATCATATTTCTCTTGTATTGGTTTTAAAGTACTGACAACAACATCTGCTATTTCTCTCTTGAAATCACCATAATTACTATCTTTGAATTTTTCTTGGATCTCATCCATATTCATATTACATAATGCACCATATATATTCATTAAATTAGAGAGCCCCGGTTTGTTTTTCTCATCAAAATATATTTTATTATCACTATCAGTAACAGCACCCATTATCTTTTTGCGAATCACATCTTCTTCATCCAATATTAAAATACATCCACGATGATCATCATCTGATTTACTCATCTTTTTAGTTGGATCTTGTAAATCCTTAATACGTGCTCCTTCCTTAGGGATAATTGACATTGGGACTTTGAAAACATCACCATATTTTTTATTAAATCGTGCAGTAATATCACGTGTAAGTTCTACATGTTGTTTTTGATCCTCACCCACAGGGACAATATCCGCATCGTATATAATGATATCGCTAGCCATTAATAC
>JAQVZV010000085.1 GCA_028708005.1 Bacilli bacterium | reverse complement strand
TAGGAAACTGGTAAGTGCTTTAGTAGTAATGGTTCTGCTAACTACATTAGCTTTCACCTATGTTTATGCTTTTATGCACGATGATGATGCTTGGGACTATGGTACAAGAACACAATCTACTACCAAGAAATGTTTTTCGTACTTCTATTGTCCCGTGGAAACCCACAATGCAACAGCAAGGATTTATTTTGATCCTTTTTGGGAAGATGTTGCAAATGCTCAAGCAGCCGGAGGCGAGTGGGCACTAGCAGACACGTTATATAAGCCGTTATATTGGTCTACGGAAGCCTATTACTCACATTAGTAAATAAGATTCACTGCTCAAGCAGTGCAATGTTTGCGCTGCTTGAGCGACCAATTAGTAGGGAGGGAATTTGTTGAAGAAGGGTACTTTTATAGTAGGTATTTTTTTTACCATTGCAACAACCTTATTCTTTGTCAGTATGTTTGAAAAAGATAATCTTAAAGAATATGATAATCTCATAAACATGTATAACAAGGAGAATACAGTTAAGGTTTTGTTATCTGTTAAATATCAGGAACAGGAGCAGGCTTACAACATACTAAAGGACTATTTGGACACAAACAATGGAAATATATACTCGCATTACACATCAAGTCAATCTGGTAAAACCATTACAAAGATTTACACTTATTTTACTGAAGAAACTTTTTTTAATCATATAAAGCTTGTTTCCGGTCGTTATTTTAGTTTAGATGAAAATGAATCTGAAAAATTCTTATCTACCAAAAAAACAAATGAAGCTGATCAAATAGGGAGAATAGCAGACTTTGCAGGTGATCATGAAATTGAAATACATACTTTGCGGAATAAAATGAATGAACCCGATACTAATATATTTGACAAATACCTTTACATCAGTGCCGGTAAAGGCTGTGACAAGGAAACTTTCTATGAAGGTTTGGTAGAAGTAATAAAAGAATATGGTTATACAATTAATAAAGCAGACAACACCTTTATTAATGATAAAAACAGCTATTATAATTTAATTATTCTTGCCGGATTATCTGCATTGTATATTATATGTATGCTGTTTACATATTACGATATATTGAATTCTTATAAAAAAATTGGAATTGAAAAAATGCTTGGTTACAGTAACATATCTATATGGAAGAAGTCTATTTCCCCGTTAATATTAACACAGTTGATTTCGATGGTTTTGACTACAGTTATTCTCGTCATCATAAAGTTCAAAGTATTGAATATTTATCTGATTTTTTTCGTATTAAAATTGTTTATTGTTTATGGTCTGTTAGTTTTATTATCAATAATATTATTATCAATACCGTTTATAACAATAAGAAAAATTAGCATATCCAGTATGATTAAAAATAAAAATCCCGTAAAAACAATTACCCTAATTAACTCTGCATTTAAGGTAGTTCTCTCAATTATTATCCTATTTATTATTACTGATTTATATGGGCAGCATCAATCAATAAAAAACGAATATGCA
The DNA here is from genome assembly GCA_028708005.1 of Bacilli bacterium. GTDB lineage: Bacteria > Bacillota_I > Bacilli_A > RF39 > UBA660 > UBA5348. The sequence continues at coordinate 2,512 of JAQVZV010000085.1, read as the reverse complement.
TATTCGTTTGAGAACTGGGAAAAAACAGAGGGCTATGCGGTTATCCCATATATCAGGGTTAGAAGAGAAATTGAATATAATGCTTTTTCCAAGGAAAATAGATACAAAGATAAAGAATTATATTTTTATTTTAATGAAAGGGGTGCTCTCCTTGCCAATTTTATGCAATACCATATTGCACCCGATAGAAGTTATTTAAATAAGAAAGTAAATGAGAATTATGCTGAGGTAAACCCAAATTATCTGAAGGAAAATATAGTGTTTGGTACTGATGGAGAAAGAATATATATAGATGAAAATGAAACAGAATACATTCTCCTAGTGCCCGAAGTATACAAAAAACACATAACGGAAATAATAAACTATCATGAATCTCAGAAAAACTCACGTGGGGTACATTCCGATCATACGCAAGAAGAGATAACCGATCCACACGAATTACCAGCTTATAAAGAACCATCTATTGTAACTGACCAGAAAATAAAAATAATATGGATACAAACAGATCAAAAAATGTTTTCATATAAACTGGATATAAAACCAGAGCAGAATAATGTGGTAATAGATCCAATCATCAGGGTGATAACAGAATCCAACGGCGATTTATTCGATTATACCCATTTTCTTATGACCAGCAGTATGCCTGTTAAAATAAAATTTGACGGTACTCAAAAAGGAATAGAACAAATAAAATCTGTTCTTGCAAATTATTATGATCCGAATTCCTTCCTATTTTCTGTTACTAACCTTTATACCATGGTTGATGACCAGATACATGAGTTTAGGATGAAAATATTCTATAGTAGTGCAATAATAGTGGTGGTTTTTGCAATTCTTTTTCTAATCATTTTACAGAATATATTAAACTACTTCAATCAGCATAGGCTAAGACTAGCAATACAAAAATTTCATGGCTATAAAACAGTTGATAAATATAGAGGTTACTTCATCTTAATATCACTACATTGGCTAATTGTTTTGTTTATTTTTATGTTGATATTAAGAAGTGCTTTTTCTGTTCTTGTCGTAAGTATATTTTTTTTATTGGAGTATGCTATTTCTATTCTTGCATTACGAAAGACAGAAAAATTGAAAGTGCTAAATGTGACGAAAGGCGGGTTCCAATGATGTTAATAGAGGTAAAAAAGTTAACAAAAAAATATGGTAGCAGATTGATATTAAATGAGATGGATTTATCAATTAAAGAAGGTGAGTATATTGCGATCATGGGTATAAGCGGTTCCGGTAAAAGCACTTTGCTAAATATTATTGGGTTAATTGAGAATTTTGACAGCGGCGAGTTGACTATTGATGCCGATACCAATATATTACCCAATAGTTTTAAGGCAAACAAAATTATACGTGAAAAAATCAATTACCTATTTCAAAATTTCGCATTGATTGATGATGAAACAGTTCAATATAATTTGAATCTTGCATTAAAATATGTAAAAGGGACATATAAAGAAAAACTTACAATGATGTCAAACTGCTTAGAACGTGTGGGGTTAAATGGGTTTGAAAAATATCGAATATATGAATTAAGCGGTGGAGAACAACAGCGGGTAGCTGTGGCTAGAATTATGTTGAAGCCGTGTAAAATTGTTTTAGCGGACGAACCCACTGGTTCATTAGATTCAAAAAACAGAGATATAATATTGAAGTTATTGAGAGAATTGAATAATAACGGGAAAACAATTATATTGGTAACTCACGATAAGGATGTAGTGCGTCAATGCGATAGGATTTTGTGTCTTGCTGACGGACGTCTATCATAAGAAATATTCAACTTAAAGAAATACAGTCACTGGCAATCCATGCTGCCATGCTACAACATAATTATATATCTCTGTGAGGAGTTGCTTAACAGCAACTCCTCACAAGAAAGGAAACAAAATGCTGAATTCTTTTATTTTATGGATTTTCATGGCTATTTATATTATTGCATATATTATTATTAACATAAACAAGAAAAAGAATAATTTTCATATAATAGTATCTTGCTTGTTTTATGTTTATATCGGATGTGTTCTATCTGTTGCTTTTTTCCCATTGCCGATCCAAAAAGAAGCAATACAATTTTTAAAAGATACAAAATACATTCAAAATGTTTATATACCTTTTCATGATATAATGGGAATGATTAAGATGCGTAATATTCATACAATTACAAGAAATATTGCCGGTAACATATTAATGTTCATGCCCTTTGGCTTTTTATTTTCATTGGCCAGAAGAAAACATTTCTCGTTTATAATGATAACATTTTATGGGTTTTTTGCTTCCTCTTGCATTGAGATTCTACAGGTCACTATTGGCCTTATTATTGGTGCACGGTATAAAATATTTAGTGTGGATGATATTATACTTAATACGCTTGGAACAGCTTTAGGGTATATTTGTTTTTCTTTATTTCGTTATATTACTGACAATTTTAAATTTTTAAGATTAATATTCAATTTTGATATTGAAAATTGAGATGAAAAAAATTCTGCCTAATAACTCGACTTTA
>JAQVZV010000084.1 GCA_028708005.1 Bacilli bacterium | reverse complement strand
AGTCGTTATATATATTACCATTAGTCATACATAACTCTCTCATAACATATTTAATACAGGCTTTAATTCGTCTTTCGTCATCTTCTAAAACACCCTTTTTAACACCGATGCGGTCGATTGTTAAAAAACCAATGCCTTCAATATCATCAATAAGAGTATAAATATTATCTTCAATAATAGTCATCGTACTTTCTTTATAATATTGATATATTTTAGATGCTTCATTCATTGAAAACCCTAACTTTTGTAGTTGAATAATAATCTTATAACTATCACTTTCTTTTTTTAAAATGTGATGTATCTTAATAGCTTTCTTTTCACTGACAGATGGTACTAGTAATAGATTATGATAATCTTCATTTATCAAATCTAAAGCATTATCACCTAAGGTATCTACAATTTTAGTAGCTAATTTAACACCAACTCCAGGAAATAACTTTGAAGATAAAAAAGAAATAATGCCATTAGTAGTTTCAGGCATTATTTGTTCGTAGGCTGTAACTAAGAATTGCTCACCATATTTAGGATGGTCTACTAACTCACCATATAATTTGTAATCCATCTCCATTTTAAAATCGTGGAATGTTCCTGTGAAAGTTATTAATTTATTAAGATAATCATTAAGACTATCAGTATCTATCACTTTAAATAAACCTACGATAAAACCGTCCTCAGTTTTATAAATAATTTGTTTTAGATTTCCTTTAATGTAGGCCATTAGTCCACCTCTTATTCTATTTTAACAATTGTCATACCTATATTAAAGTGATGTAGTTTATAATCACTAACTAAATTGTTAATTTTTAATGTATTATGAACAGAATTCTTTAAAATACCAGAACCAATACCATGAATTATAACAATATCTTTATTATGTAATTTATGATTATCTGATATAAAATCATTAACCATAATAGCTGCTGTATCTCTATCACATCCATGTAAATCAAGTGTCGGATAATTCTTAATAAAGATATCCTCAAATATTCTTTTCATAAATTCTCATCACTTCTTCTAATGGAAAGACAGAATTACGTCCACCCATTCGTGTTACCGATAAAGCACCAGTAATATTTGATATCTTTAGTGCTTTCTCAAGATCATATCCCATAGCTATACAATATGTAAAAGCTCCATGAAAGAGATCACCCGCACCAGTAGTATCAACTGCAGTAACATTAATACTAGGCATTAGTTTAATATTGTTATCCTTCATATATAAGCATCCTTTAGATTCTAAGGTAATGATAATATGATTATTAAATTCTTTCCTCATAATTGTATAGATATTACGAATAGATTCTGGATTGTTAAAATCAACTTTGATATTAGTTACTTCTTCAGCAAATCGCTTAGAACATACCAAATAATTTACTCGTTTCCCTAATTCTATATTAGCTTCTTTTAAACTACCTGCATCTAAAATAGATATAGCATTTGGATTATTCTCTATCGCTTCAAGAGAGGCCTTCAATTCCTGTCCGTCAACTAAAATAACATCAGCTTTTAACTCACATTTGGTTTTAAGAACCATATCCGCTGAACGATGAGCTAAGACAGTACGACTGCCATTATGTTTATTAACAATAATAAAACTAAGGGTTGTTTCATTTTCTTTGTCATATTCAATATAGTTCGTATTTACGCCTACACTGTTAAATTCATCTGTAATTCTTCTAGCATATAAATCATCACCCAACACCCCTACAAATGTTGTGTCCATGCCCCATTTACCAAGCAAATAAGCAGCATTAGAAGCTGGTCCCCCACCACACTCAATTTTATTCTCTACCCTATTTTTAGTGTTTTCAGTAGGAAAGCCATCATATGGTATTGTTATATCATAAGAAGCATGTCCTATACATAATATCTTCATCTAGTATCACCAATACTATTATAACTTATAATAATACATTTTAAAAGATAAAAGAAACAGTTTCTTTTATCCTTAGAATATTTTTAAGAGACAAGCATAATTTTAATGATTTGAAAACCATCGAAAGTACATACTAAATAGTGTATTTTATTGTTGTATTCAACTTTAAACATATCTATGCTAATATTACCACTTCGACTTATATTTTTGAAGTAATCAATTTTCCCCTGTGCTAGATACTTATCTAACATAAAAATCCCCCACTTTTTAAAAAATACTTCTTCTATTTTAGCACAAAACGGGCTAAGGTTACATATCATCGTTCGACATAGTTCGACAAGGTATTTTCTAAATAAGGTTCAGCCCATGATGGTATATTATCAAATGACAATATTTCGTCTCTTGTGGGATGTTTAAATGATAAATGAGAGGCCCATAAATGAATTTGAATGCCGACCTTATCATTACCATATCTCTGGTCACCATAAATAGAATGATTAATATGTGATAATTGAACTCTAATTTGATGATGACGCCCGGTATGCAATTTTATTTTCAATAAACTAAGGTCCCTATCTTGATCATATGTAATTACGTCATATTCTAAGGTGGCTTTTTTACCAATCTCTTTACTTACTACTTTAGATATAAAGGTCTCTTTATCTTTTAACAAATAATTATTTAAAGTGCCTTTATTTTTTTCTAACTTACCATGAACAAGTGCGAGATAAGTTTTATCAACCATATTTTCTCTAAATTGATTACTTAATCTTGAAGCTGCCTTTGATGTTTTAGCAAAAACCATTACTCCTCCAACCGGTCTATCAAGTCGATGGACTAAACCTAAATAAACGTTGCCTGGTTTATTGTACTTTTCTTTTAAATATGCCTTCATCATTGTTAACATATCTAAATCCATGCTCTCATCTGCTTGAACTGGTATATTAGGTTGTTTTATAACAACAATAATATGATTATCTTCATAAACAGGATTAATCTTCATTTTCCCATCTCCCATAAATACCACATGGTAAAACAAGATCAGAATTATGCATTGCTAAGCCAATTTCACCACTGGTTATTTTACCTTTATATATATTATTTATCGTTATCCTAAAAATATTTTCCAAGACTATTGGTGATAATCCCGTTGTATAAGAATTAATTAAGAAAAATAATGGGTTATCACTTAATACTTTGGAACATAATGCTACTAAATTAAAAAGATGATCTTCAAGTTTCCATACTTCTCCATTGGCTCCTCTTCCATATGATGGAGGGTCCATAATAACTGCATCATATTTATTACCCCGTCTAATTTCTCTTTCAACAAACTTTATAACATCATCAACTATATATCGTATTGGTTTATCACCTAAGTTAGAACTTTTCATATTCTCTTTGGCCCATTCGACTATCCCTTTTGAGGAATCAACATGAGTAACTGTGGCTCCGGCATAAGTACACGCTACAGTTGCGCCCCCAGTATAGGCAAATAAGTTTAAAACTTTAATTGGTCTATTAGATGATTTAATTTTATCTATCATATAATCCCAATTAACTGCTTGTTCAGGAAACAAACCAGTATGTTTAAAATCCATCAGTTTAATATTAAAAGTTAAATCTTTGTATTTTATATGCCATCTATCTTTGATTTTGTTTTTATATTCCCAGTAACCCCCACCCTTATTACTACGATTATATAAAGCATCTACTTTAATGTTATCAAAGTTGTTATCTTCCCATATAATTTGAGGATCAGGACGTCTTAAAATATAATCGCCCCACTTTTCTATTTTTTCCCCATTTGACATATCTATTATCTGATAATCTTGCCAATTATCCGCTATCTTCATAATTATTCCTCACATTCACTTCTTAAGTATAACATAAATAAATTAATACTATTTTATAATAAAAGTACTTTCATTTATAAATTCATACTTAGTTTTTTCTTTTAAATCATTTATCAATTTAAATAAAGCAACATCTTTCATTTTAGCTTCTAACATAATATCAATATCTCTATCTATAACCTTTATTTTATCAATAAATTTAATAAAAGCATCAACATCAATATAATCATTATGGGATCTTTTTTCTTTTTTCTTTTTAGGACTAGAAAAATGCATTTTAGGAGGATCATCACCCCAAGTCTTTACTATTCTGTC
>JAQVZV010000083.1 GCA_028708005.1 Bacilli bacterium | reverse complement strand
ATATTTGATGATTGCAATTAAATTTGGGTCACAAGCTAATATCCACATATTCACACCTCCAAAACCTATTTGTATTTAATTAAAATTTAAATAATCCCAGTATTTTACCCTTTTCATTACTAGCTTCATTAGACTTTTGTCTTCCAAACCCTAGCTTAGCTAAAAAGGAATCCAAAACTTTATTATGTACACGATCATTTAAAGGAGGTACATTATAAAACACATTGGTTCTAGCTTCCCCTTCAAAATCCAATACATCTCTTGAATCAAGCAAACTTTTGTTTAATATAATTTTTTTACCACTTAACTCTCTAAAAACATTTCTATTTTTTCTTATTAATTTATTTAGTTTTAGAGATGATGGTTCTAATAAATATAAAACATCATCACAAATATCTTCGGTCTTACTTTCATTAACATCCACTAAAATGATGTCTATATCTTTAGCCTTCAACAAAATAGTAGGAAATTGATCTCTAGTGGTTGAAATCATATCTTTGTCATTGAAATAAACAAAATCTTTCTTGTTTATTTCAATAGCGATTACGCTATAATTTCTAGATAATTGTTTTTTAAGCATATATATTAATGATGTTGCTCCAGCACCTTCAGTTAAGTTTTTTATGCCTAAAACCCTTACATTGCTGTTTACATGTTTTTCGTTAACTGTTTCTGTCAATTGATCTAATTGATGAATATGCGCAACATCGCGATAAGAATTAGGGTTATTTAACAAATACGTTATGCCTTCTAAATTACGAGTAAAGTTATATATGCCCATTGATATAAGCCTAGAAAGATAATCAGATGACAAAGTGTCATCGCTATCATCCAATAATAAAATTATTTTTTTCATGTCAAGAGCCATTGATAATTTTTGCAAGTTTTTAGAATCGCGATATCCCTTTATAGCGGTTATATCCAAAATCATTCTTTGATAAAAGAAATTAGCAAACATACTTATAAGTTCATCAACTTCGAATTCACCATTAATTGATTTAATGATATCTATATCAAGTGAACTAAGCAATTCTTGATATTTATTAGAGACAATAACATTCATATATTCACCAACTTTCTATACCTATCTAAATGCGCATTTGGTAGCTGTTTCATATACTCCGTAAATCGGCTTTGTTTCACCTGAAACATTTACTCTAAACATTTCCCTTACCACAGGAAAGTCAAATTTAATATAAGTGGTAACAACATAGTAAGTACCTTTGTCCCCAAACGCTACAGGTACAATTGAGTAAGGTCCCTGCGTTGGAGTTGCGGCTCTATAGTAGCCAACACTAGCTATGTAATCTTTAATTTTGTCTCTTGCGCCTTCGCAACCTTCGTATTGTTCAAGCAAGTTAATTATTTGATTTTTAACCCTAAAAACCATAGCGTAATTAACAGCTATAGCTAACAGGCTATTGTATAAAACAATAAAAATAACCATGATTTTTATCAGGAACGTTGCACCTATAGACTCTCTCATTACGTCACCTTCTTAACAAACACACAACTAAATTCAAATTATTATTGACACCTGTACGTACCGTCAGGTTGAATTACTGGACTTTGCCCTTCTGGACAAGAACCTTGACCCCAAGCGCCCTTAATATTTTCCAATATTCCAGGCAAGAAAGCCCATAAAAACACCCCTATTGCTGCTATCGCAATAACTGTTATAACAGTCATATTTAATTCTCCAGTCGCTTCCTTCATCTAATGTTGCCTCCTTTCAGTATCTATTTTTATTATATCTTAGAATTCTCTATTTTACAACATTTAAAATTGCATCATTGTCAACACTGACAAGAGCAGTAATGCCATAACGCCGGCACCTGTTACTCCTAGCATAATCATTGTCTTATTTTCCATTACTTTTAATCTATCTTTATATTTCTGTTCTCTGGCTTTGTTTTGCAATGACGAAACGCCCCTTGCAAACATAATCAATTGTTCATGTTTCTCTTCTTGACCGCCAAGTCCTAAACGATATAAAAGCCTCATCATACGGACTGAATCGCTAACAGGATATTGTCTTGCAAATATCATATAAGGTTCAACTGTCGCGTCACCAGCATTTATCTTGTCTACCAATTCGCGTAAACCTGGTTTAAAAATATCAGGAGCAGATGTGATTGATCTTGATAATGCTACCGGTATTGTATAGTGTTGAGCCAGTATTTCCATTGTTTTTAAAAAATATGGTAACATCAGATTAATATGATGGAGATGTTTCTTATAATAAGACTTTAAACTATTGTACTGCATCTTAAAAAATAGATAGCCAATAACAAATGATAATAGCAAATTAATGAATGTTAAATCATATAAAAAGAAACACACCATAACAATAACAATAAGACCAGCATTTTTTACTCTAGATGTAAATAATACCTCAGGGTCAACAGTGTCACCATATTTAGCTTTAACTAAAAAATCATAATCATCCTCTTTTAGAATTTGAAAATACTGAACATTGTCATTAATAAACCTATTAGTATTTATTTTCTTATGATATTCTAATACCGCTATGGCTATAATGCCTATTAATATCATTTCCATTATTCAGCACCCACATTCTCATTATAGTATTTTTCACCACTAATTAGAAAATAACTATTAACGGCAATAATAATATGTAATAGGATTTTAACATAAACCATCGATTCAAGTAAACTAATATAGGTATCAACTCCAAGCATATATTGAACAAGCATAACTAAAAGGTATAACATAATACCATACTGTAAGAAAGACTTATGAAAGGTATCACGATTCATTCTATCAGTATAAACACCTTCAACTAATGTATCAATATCTAATAACATATTCTCCAATGACTCTTTAGCAGCATTTTTAGAACCTTCCTTTGTTACTTGTAAAAATAATTGATGCATATTACGAACCATATAAAAATCATACTTATTATTCATATATTCAACCGCTTCATCTATTGAACCATTCTGATAAGACAAATCAATCATATGCTTTACGTCGGTAGAAACCGGGTCTTCTAGTACACCTGATGAATATACACCTTCTAAAGCTTTAACAAATGATTCGGTTACAGCAAATTCCATAATGGTATTAGTGGTATAAACTTGAATCTGTTCAAAGATAAACTCACTATATATTTTTTTATACCTAAGATACGCAAGATAAGGGATAAATGATATAGCAATTAAACAATATACAATACTTATAACTATATTATAAAAGTATAACCAAGAAATAATAAATCCGCCACCGGCAAAAATAATCACTTGAATCGTATATTGCCTTGGGGTATATTCTTGTTTCAATTCCTTTGCCTTTTGGCTTACACTCTTATATGAATATGGAGCATATCTCTCATATAAAGATGATGCTTGATCTATGATAAATCGATAAACTTTTTGCCCTTTATTTTTACGATATACAATAACATAGACGGCAATAAAGCAAAGTATAATCAGTTCCATATTCTCACCTACCTTTTATATTTAAAATAATGTTTCAACCGGTTTCTCTTGAACAAATAAATCAGGTTTAATTATAACCCCGCCCGCTGCTAAATAATCAACTAAATATTGAGTTGGGTTATTATAAGTAACTTGTCCTTCAGCTGTTTTACGATAAATTATGTTATATTTAGCATTATTTTCTTTATCAACATAAAATTCACAAACTTCAACAATTTCCCGCCTAAAATTACCAACCTCTTTATCAACATAACCACGAACATGAACCCCAAGTTGAACATAACGATAAATAGATTTTAAAAATTGATCCATATCAAGATTGGTTTCAAGCAAACTATACATACGATGTGGAATAGATTGAGCTTTGTCTGCATGAATAGTAGACAAAATATTATGCCCTGATGATATTGAGTTACGGACAGCCATTACTGCCTCCGCACTACGACATTCGGATAACAATATCCATTTTGGGTTCTGACGCATACACGTGACAAGCACGTCAGAATATGAGGCAATATTGTTTGTTTTCATAGCAACAATATCACGATGAGGAAAAATTCTGTCTAAGTGTAATTCTAATGTATCCTCAATCGTTATAAGTTTTTCAT
>JAQVZV010000082.1 GCA_028708005.1 Bacilli bacterium | reverse complement strand
ACAACTATTGTAGATAATAGTGCATCAACTACAATCAGTAGTTCAAACCCAAATGCATGTAACAACACTAATGATAAAGTATATTTACTATCATATCAAGAAGCCAGGTCATCAACCTATGGTTTTACACAAAATTCAGCAAGAACTTCAACTACAACAGATTATGCAAGAGCAATTGGTGTATACATGGCAACCGACTCAAAACACTACGAAAACGGAAATTGGTGGCTTCGCAGTCCTTACCTTTTCAATGAATTTTACTCAAATAACATTGACGATTACGGACAAATTAACGACTACATCGTCTACACTTCCGCAATTGGCGTCCGGCCAGTTATTAGAATAATAGTTAGTAAATAAAATCAATAATTAATCCAAACTAAAATCAAAAGCAGCTTGCATATTCTATACAGAACAATATTTAGTGTTGTACTCAATTTTGTCAATCCATTATTATTACTTATACTAATATTGATAAATTGTGCAACTTACCATTGTTTGTTGTTTAAATAATAAAATATTTTTTGTAAGTATGTTTTAAAAAAAGGAGTATGAAAATGAAATTTTATTTCAGACATTTTAAATCAATAGTTGTGATTGTAGTAACAATCTTTATAATCATTTTAATCTTTTCAGCTGTATTATTAAGAAAAAGAGATAATTATTCCAATGTTAAAAGCAATGCAGAAAGATTAGCTGACGTTCTTGTAAACCAATATGGTGTTTCGGGAATTCAATACGCCATGATCTCTCAAGATAAAATGATTGTATCGGGTACCGCTGGCGTTTATAATAAAGAGAATACACGTACTTTAGATAATAATTCATTGTTCGGTATAGGTTCGACAAGCAAAATGTTTGCCACTACAGCCATTATGATGCTTTCAGACAAAGGAAAAATTGACCTTGACCAACCGGTGTTAACGTATATTCCAGAATTTAAAATGGCCGATGAACGGTATAAACAGATTACAGTGAGAATGCTTTTGAACCATTCCTCTGGAATCGACGGAAGCACGTTCCAAAATGCCTTTTTATTCGATTATCCATCCACACTTACCCATGATAATTTATTATCAAATCTTGAAACGCAAGGTCTTAAAGCTGCACCGGGGGAATATTCTGTTTATTGCAATGACGGATTTACTCTTGCAGAGATTATCGTTGAACGAATAAGCGGAATGAGCTTTACAGATTATATAAAACAAAACATTACTAAACCTCTTAAAATGACTAATACATATACTCCTCAGAGTGATTTTGATAAAAAAAGACTAGTCAGAACTTATGTTGGTAACCAAGAAACACCTGTGGATACAATAAACGTAATCGGTTCGGGTGGTATATATTCAACTGCAGAAGATCTATGCAAATTCGGACAAGTTTACATGTCAAAACCATCAAGTATGGCAGCAAAATCCTTGCTATCAGAGAATGCAAAAACAAAAACAAAGCAAAAGGAATATAAAAAAGGGTTTGGTCCAGACCAGCAGGATGGACTTTTTGGTTACGGATTAGGCTGGGATTCGGTAGATGCATATCCATATAGTGATTATCACATTCAATCATTAATAAAAGGCGGCGATACGCAGTTATATCATAGCAGCCTGATAGTTATCCCTGAACATAACTTCGTCTTCGCAGCCGTGTTATCGGGTGGGTCCAGTTTTTTTGGGCACATGATGGGACAAGAACTTATTCTTGAGACATTGTTATCAGTTGGTGATATAAAAGAAATCATCCCACCTGTGGAGATGAAAGTTCCTGAATTGTCTTCCATGCCCGCTGAGAAAACGGAATATTCTAGTATTTATATAGGCGAAGACTCAGTTAAAAAAGTAGTTATTACAGGTGATGGCATAATGACCATATCAACGCTTTATGGTGAACAAGTACCTGATGAAATATATCTATACACATCCGAAGGTTGGTTTGTCAGCGAAGATGGCAGTAAAAAACTTACTTTTGTTAAAGAAAGAAATGGTAGAATCTATATATGGGTAAAATGGCAGCTATTAATACCTGATTTAGGACAGTCTTTAATGAGCTCATATGATTATGAAATGATACAGTCTAATGATGTAGATAATGATACGCAACATGCATGGGACATGCGAAGTGGCAAAAAGTATTATATAGTTAATGATAATCCTTATGCCCAGCAATACTACATTCCCGGGAGTCTTTGTTTTGAAATCACTTCAAGTGAACAAATACTAGGCTATGCAGCATATTATAAAATTGTTGACAAAAATAAAGGAGTAAAGGATATACAAATACCTTGTCTTGCGGGCAGAGATACTTCAACTATCGAAACATTTGAAATTGGTGGTGCAGAATATTTGAGGATAAGGGATATGGTATATATATGCGAAAACGCAATGACCGATTTTCCTATAGGTGAAAATATCGAAATAACCGTCGAAGATAACGGATACGCCCGTTGGTATACCGTAAATTCTGATGATGCCGGTAAAACTATCACTGTTAATATACCTGAAAACAGTTCTTTTGCCTTATATGAAGACGATATATGTATTTATTTCTCGGTAGTACACGGCAACCGGCCGGTAATACTCCCCAAAAATGGAAAAGTTGTTTTTATCGGCGAAGCACCGGGTGTTGGTTTTGCCGTCAGTGTAAACGAGTAGTAAAAGAAAGTATCATCATATAAATAAAAGAGTGTCATTAAACTGTAAATAAATACCACTAATATTAATGAGACGAAAAAAATGTACAAGGGGTACTAACTTTTTAACGAAGGTATGAAAAAAATACAATGGGTTCAAATTGTATCAAATGCTCTCCCTAACAAATATCAAAATATGGGGTGCGTGATTTTTGCTATGGGGCGTTGTTGTATCAAAATAGGTCAACACACACATATTGAATGAATAGGTTTGATACAATGTTATCAAGCCTTTTTTCTTTGACAGAAAAGGGAAAAACTCCTATCTGCCAGTTTTCTAGAGACCTGTAGTAGTCTAATCTTAGGCTATTATTAGGTCTCTTTTTTGTTTTTAATTCAACTTTTTAACGATTAGGCTACTATTTAACGATTTGAGAAAAATGAATAATTAAGTGCTCTGTATTTGATATTTTATGGACTAATTGATAAAAAAGTGCTATAATGATTACAGATTATTTACAGTAAATAAGGTGTACTTTTTTAACATTAAGAAAATGGTGGAAATAAGGAGATTGATATTATGAAATTAAGTTACGTTCGTGAAGAAGAAGGAATGGTTGAGTTTTATGATGAGTTAGGTTTAGGCGTTCCTGATTATTCTTTCAATACTGATGGAAGGATCAATGGAAATCTTTTAGAGTTTAAAACTCATTTTTCAAATTTAAATGAACATAAAGGTCAATTTTTAAGATATCTTGATTCTTATAATTCGGGAGCATTAAATATACCTGAATTTTGCTATTTAATTTCTATAAATGAGAGAAAATACTTTAAGTACAAGGTAGTATCACATAATAATTTGGCATCACATTATGTTTATAAAAACGAATTTAAAAAAACAAACTTTGAATTAGTTTTGCAAACTGAAGGAACTTGGAATAATCCGACAAATTTTAAAATAGAGTTATTAAATCAAAATAGTTTTGTTAAAGGAATTATAACTGAATATTCAATAGTTTCGTATAATAATAAATTATGCTCTGAAAATATAAGTATCAAGAATAAAGAACAAGTTAAAAATGAATTAATATCCCCTAAATTTTTACAAATTCACCCTTTTGATTGGGACAAACAAATCAATTTAGAAGAAAATACTAAAGATGATATTGGATGGCTTCATTTTAATATGAACCTTTTAGGACCTTCATTATTAAAAAAACAATTAGGTGCTTTCTTTACACCAGAACAATATGTAAGAATCTCAACTAAGTATATAAGAAAAGCTATTAATATGATTAAAGAAAAATATGGAGAAAACAGGGATTATATTATACTGGATAGATGTGCTGGAACGGGAAATTTAGAAAAATTTTTTACTGATGAAGAGTTGAGCCATTGTATCTTAAATACGTATGATTATACTGAGTGGACAACGCTAAAAGGTTTATATGATGGTAGGGTAAGAATGATAATT
>JAQVZV010000081.1 GCA_028708005.1 Bacilli bacterium | reverse complement strand
ACATATCAATAACGGATGTTATTTTATTCTTAATTTCTACATTAAGACTTTGAGACATAGATAAATTAGGGATTGCTATTTTCATTCCCTTTATATCATTCCCTATTAATCGCGTAAAATCTTCGGCTCCCTTCTTAACACTTGTCATGTCTTTTTTATCTTGGCCCACGATAGCATTAAGTAAAACAGCGTTTTCGTATACGTTGCGTGACATTGGTCCTATTTGATCTAAACTAGAACTAAAAGCTATAAGTCCATATCTTGACACTCTGCCATATGTTGGTCTTAATCCCACAATGCCTGTAAAAGCAGCTGGCAGTCTAATTGAACCACCAGTATCGGAACCTAGTGCCAAAGGAACGATTCGTGCAGAAACCGCACTAGCTGAACCGCTACTAGAGCCTCCTGGTGTTTTTGATTTATTCCATGGATTTAAAACAGGTCCATAATAACTGTTTTGATTAGGAGAACTCATAGCAAATTCATCCATATTGGATTTACCAATAATAATCATTTTGTTGTCATTTATCTTTTCAATAACAGTAGCGTCATATATTGAAATAAAATTATCCAACATTTTAGATCCACAAGTTGTCCTCAAACCCTTCGTAACAATATTATCTTTAATAATAATAGGAATACCAAAAAGAATGCTATCAACATCCATATTTTCAAGTTCTAAAGCTCTCTTAATCGCTGATTCTTTATTAAGTGTAATATAACAATTCAAGTCTTTATTATTTTCAATTCGTTCATACGCTTCATTAACTAAGTCAATTGGTTTTATCTTTTTTGTTTTAAGTAACTCGTTAATTAAAGCGAGAGGTAATTCTAAATATTTAGTCATTGATTACTCTCACCACTTCCACATAATTTCCTAATGTCTTTGGGGCATTACTTAAAGCCTCATCTATACTTAACATATCTGTAACCTCATCTTGATTATAGACGTTTGTATTATCAGTCGGTGAGATTAAAATGTTTTCCTCAGTAATATTTAAATCCTCGATTTCTTTCATCTCACTTAACAACTTTTTAAACTCCTCTTTAAAACTAACCATTTCCTCTTCAGTGAGTTCAATCTTAGAAGAATTAGCCATTTCTATTATTTTCTCATCTGTCAAAGATTTCATTGCAATCCCTCATCTCATATATACTGATAATATTATAGCATATACTGACAAACTAGGATATTTTTTATTTAATTATAATTTATATTAATGTTTTTAAGGCTAATTCTATATAATAAAGACAAAATCGCCTCTTATCCGACAAAATTAAACAAAATTCGCCAATCTTTCGTATAAAATAGAGGTATTGTATTTGCCATTAAGGAAAAATACATTATACCAAACAGTAAGGAGGTGAAAAAATGTCAGCATACGAGATATCAAGCGAAACGCTTGCCATTATCCCGATTGAAAACTTTTGCTCAAAAGTAATTGAAAAGGATAATACTATCATTGTTAGTAAAACCCCTATGCAAATAATAGAGGATAGTTGCTCTTATTTTGGGAGCTCGTACTTTGGGCGAGCAAAAGGCACAAAAAAATTAATTGGTGTCTCACATAAAGCACCAGTCATTATTGAAGAGAGCAAAGAAATAATTTTCTTTCCGACACGCTCACCACGACTATATGAATGTTGCTGGGTTTCATTAAAAAATATTGACAAATATAAAAAACAAGCAAGCAATTCCTTAGTTTTTTTCAATAATGGACATTCGCTTGAGTTGGATATGTCGTACGGTTCTTTAGATAATCAAATACTTAGGGCTACTAGATTAGAATCAGTCTTAAGAGCCAGAAAAAACATATAAAAAAGTCGCTCAAATGAGCGGCTTTTTTTATAACATTTTATTTAATTGTTCTTCATCCCAAATAGTAATCTTTAATTCAATAGCTTTATCGTACTTACTACCGGCATCTTCTCCCACAATTAGAACATCAGTTTTTTTAGTAACACTATCGGTTACCTTAGCACCCAATTCTTCTAATTGTTCTCTAATCTCATTACGTGTTCTACTTAATGTACCCGTTATAACAAATGTTTTACCCGAAATGTTAGGATTATTGCTTAAGACTCCAACGGGGCCTAAAAAGGTAGTATTTAATCCCAATTCTTTTAATTGTTCAAGCATTTTGATATTATCATTATTATTAAAATAATTAACAATATTTTGCGCAATAATTGGTCCTATATCTCTTATAGTAGTTAATTCCTCTTGTGAAACTGTCATTAAGTTGTCTAAATTCATGTACTCTTTTGCTAATACTTTGGCCATCTTACTGCCAACTTGTCTGATACCTAAACCAAAAAGTAATTTTTCTAGTGAATTATGTTTACTATTTTCAATTGAGGTTAATAAATTATTAATACTCTTATTACCAAACCCTTCCAATTCCATTAGTTCTTCTTTATATCTATCAAGATGATATATATCAGTAATATTTCTTATAAAACCAAGATTATAAAAATCTTCTATGATTCTTTCACCTAAACCTTCAATATTCATTGCGTCCCGACTAGCGAAATGAATTAATCCTTCTATGTTTCTCGCATCACATAATTCATTAACGCAGAAGTGATCAGCTTCCTTTTCATTTTTAACTAAACCGCGTCCGCATATAGGGCATGTTTCAATCATTGAAAATCCCCATTCGGTACCATCACGTCGTTCTTTTTTAACTGACACAACTTCTGGAATAACATCCCCAGCTTTTCTAATTACTACCATATCGCCTATCTTAATGTCTTTATCAATGATATTCTTTTCGTTGTGCAAAGTTGCTCTACTAACCGTTGACCCTTGAACAATAACTGGTTCTAACACAGCATTCGGGGTTATTAAGCCTGTCCTACCAACTGTGAAAACTATATCCTTTAGTTTGGTAATAACTTCGGTAGCGGGAAATTTGTATGCTACAGCCCACTTAGGGTATTTAGCAGTAAATCCTAATTTTTGTTGATCATTTATATTATCTAACTTAATAACTACACCATCAATTTCATATGGTAAGTCATCTCTTTTTGAATTCCAGTCTAATATATAATCAATAATTCCTTGTGCATCTTGAACCAAACGAATATTTGGATTTAGCTTAAACCCAAGTCTTTTCATATATTCCAAAGCTTGATGATGAGTTGGTAGGTTGTAATCTAAAGGATTTGGTAAATGATATATAAAAGAATCTAATTTGCGAGAGGCAGCTACTTTTGAATCTAAATTTCGCATACTTCCTGCGGCAGCATTACGAGTATTTTTTAAAGGTTCCAAACCTTCACTTTCTCTTTGGGCATTTATTTCATCAAGGACTTTCTTACTCATATATATTTCGCCCCTAACTCCAATATCAACATTTTCTTGCAATATTAAGGGGATACTTTTAATTGTCTTAACATTAATGGTAATATCTTCACCAACAACACCATCTCCTCTAGTTGCTGCCCTAACAAGGGAGCCATCTTTATATGTCAATGACACTGCTAGGCCATCAATTTTTAGTTCACAAACATACTGAGGATTAATTCCTTCTTTTTTAATTCGCTGATCAAAGTCCCTTATTTCATTTTCATTAAACACATCTCTTAAACTAAATAATGGTATTGCGTGAGTCACCTTGGAAAATTTATCTAATATATGATTACCAACCCTTTGAGTTGGAGAATCGTCCCTTATATATTGTGGGTGTTTTTCTTCTAATTTTTCTAATTCTCTAAGATGATTATCATATTCTTGATCCGATACACTTGGATTATCTAAAGTATGATATTCATAATCCCATTTATTAAGCTTAATAACTAATTCTTCAATACGTTTTTGGATATCCATAATAGCCACATCTCCTATGTCTTTTACTCTATCTTTATTATATCATTTATCCTTCATATCATAAAGATTTTAGAGGCGAAATGAGAAAAAAAGAACCGATTATTCGATTCTTTGTTTCATATATGATGCTAATTCATCCTTTAAATCAGGGCGATCAAGAGCATAGTTAATATTGGCTTTTAAGTAACCTATTTTACTACCAACATCAAAATATTCGCCATCAAATTCACAGGCGTAGAAAGGTTCTTTTTTCATAAGTTCTTTCATTGCATC
>JAQVZV010000080.1:2454-4157 GCA_028708005.1 Bacilli bacterium | reverse complement strand
AAAAAAGACTTTTTAACAGAAGAAGAAATAAATGTTGTTAAACGAGCTAGAAATGCCAAGGTTTTGTCGCGTCCTAAAAGGGTTGATATTTTAACGTACAAGCATGCAACAGGATTGGAAGCGTTGATTGGGTATTTGTATGTGACTGACAAACAAGAAAGAATAAATGATATTTTAGCGGTAGTAATAGCCAATGCTGATGCAAACAATAGAGGCAATGTAAAAAATCAATAGTCGTTTAATATGAATTGTAATAGTGGGCCACTGACATAAGACAATTCTAAATGTGGTGAACATTATTTCTAATAATCGTTAGAAATGTTTTTATAATACAAAAACATTTATGATATAATGTTTACGCAAAGGAGATTAATATATGTATGCATATGGCAAGAGTGTTGTAAGAGATTTAATTAAAAATGGGGTAGAAATAGAGAAAGCATATATTTATGAGCAGTTTCCTGACAAAAAGCTGTTTTTGGCCTTGCAAAAGTTAAAAATAAATATGGAATATTGTTCAAAAAAAGAATTAGATAGACTTGTTAATGGGAATCATCAGGGTATAATTGTATCAATCCCAGATTATGAATTTGTAGGATTTGATGAATTAGTTAAAGACGTAGATAGCAATTCTTTAATCC
This sequence comes from Bacilli bacterium, assembly GCA_028708005.1. Classification (GTDB taxonomy): domain Bacteria; phylum Bacillota_I; class Bacilli_A; order RF39; family UBA660; genus UBA5348. The sequence goes on along the minus strand of JAQVZV010000080.1, from coordinate 3,516 downwards.
TCTTATTAGATCATTTAGAAGATCCACATAATTTGGGGGCGATTGTAAGAACGTGTGAGGCTGCCGGAGTAGAAGGTATTATTATTCCAAATAAGAGGAGTGTAGATGTTAATTCTACAGTTATGAAGGTTAGTGCTGGAGCTTTAGGCAATGTTAAAATTTGTTTAGTTGCCAATTTGAATAATGCTATTAGTCGATTGAAAGAGAGAGGCTTTTGGATTGTTGGCACTAAGATGGAAAGCCCGTTATCGTATGCAGATATTGATTATGATATGCCGATTTGTCTAGTTATTGGAAATGAGGGTGCTGGCATGAGCAGGCTTATTAGTGAGTCTTGCGACCATATTGTATCAATTCCGATGTATGGGAAGGTTAACAGTTTAAATGCTTCGGTAGCAGCTGGCATAATGATTTATGGAGTATTAGAAAAGAGAAAAAAGTAGGAGGGCTTATGGTTTCGTATGAGGAATTAAATGACTTTGAACTTTTATATCTTACGTGTGCAGAGAATGAGGAAGCATATGATATGTTGTATAGTAAGTATAAACCGATAGTCGAAATAAAGGCTAAGAAAAGAATACATTATGTTAAAGGCAAAGGGTTAGACTTGAACGACCTAATACAAGAAGGAATGATAGGACTTAGCGAAGCAATAAGGGATTTTAAAGTTCAAAAGGATGTAAAATTTTCCACCTTTGCTAATATGTGTATCGAAAGGCAAATAAATAGCGCGATAACGAAAGCTAATCGGTTGAAGCATCGTTCCTTAAATGAATCGTTATCGCTTGACGACAAGGGAAATAATGATGATAGGTCGTTAATTGAGACTTTGTTTAAATCAAAAGATAATGATATAAGTGATTATTTAGTTGATGTAGAAAGCAAGAACGAATTTTATAAGAAAGCGAAAAGTAAATTAACACCATTTGAATTTGAGGTTTTAAATTTAAGATTAAAAAACTATGATTATAAAGAAATAGCATTTACTTTAAACAAAAGCTATAAATCAATAGATAGTGCCTTACAAAGAGTTAAAAATAAATTAAGGTATATGTTTGAGAA
>JAQVZV010000080.1:0-2354 GCA_028708005.1 Bacilli bacterium | reverse complement strand
TAAGAATATAATATGTATATTTATAAACAGCTTTAATAACAAGAGCTGTTTATTTTTCTTTAAAAGTTATGTAATCTGTTGACATATAATAGTAACTATGTTATTTTATTGATGGAAGCACATCATAGTGTTTTTATTTTGGAAAAATAATATAATAAAGGTATGGGTGAGTTATGGAAAAAATTAAAACTTTCCTACACGGTGTTAAAAAGGAAATCGGAAGGGTAAGATGGCCTAATAAAAAGAATATGATTAAGTATTCGACTGCTGTTTTTACTGTTTGCTTATTTTGTGGCATTTTCTTTTATATAATCAACTTGGTTGTTATTTTAGTAAAGGGTGGGTTGAAGTAAATGGAAGAAAAGCGTTGGTATGTAGTAAATACTTATTCGGGACACGAAAATAAAGTTAAAGAAAAACTTGAAATGCGTATTGAATCAATGGATATGCAAGAGAATATATTTAGAGTAGTTGTGCCTGAACAAACAGAGATAGAAATAAAAGATGGTGTTAAAAAGGAAAAGGTAAAGAAGTTATTTCCGGGATATGTTTTAGTCGAAATGATTATGTCAGATGAAGCTTGGTATGTAGTAAGAAATACACCGGGAGTTACAGGTTTTATTGGTTCTAGTGGCAAGGGTGCCAAACCAATCCCGCTATCATCTAATGAAATAGATCGTATCCTTGGTCAAATGGGAATGAGCAGACTTGAACTTGGTAGTGAAATAGTCGAAGGTGATAAGGTTAAAATTATTGCTGGTCCATTTGTGTCAATGTTTGGCCGTATTGAAAAAATAGATTTAGAACAACAAAAGTTAAAGGTTGTTGTTGATTTGTTTGGACAAGAAACGCTAGTTGAAGTAGAATTAGCACAAGTAGAAAAAGCATAAGATAACCATTGATTTTATTTAATAATAGTGCTAGAATAATCATGCTATATATTTACATATAGATATAAAGTGGGAGTGCGGATAGTTACATTTTAACCACTCGCGAAAAAATATTATAATTATAGGAGGTGTTTTTCGTGGCAAAGAAAGTAGTAAAGAAAATTAAGTTACAAATTCCTGCTGGTCGCGCTACACCTGCTCCACCAGTTGGAACAGTTTTAGGACCTGCGGGCATAAATTTGCAAGAGTTTTGTACGAGATTCAATGACGAAACAAAAGATAAAATGGGAGATATTTTGCCAGTTGAAATCTACTTGTACGAGGATCGCTCTTTTGATCTTAAATTGAAAACTCCCCCAGCTGGCTTCTTGCTAAAAAAGGCTGCTGGCATTACTAAAGGGACTTCAAAAAGTTCAAAAGAAACTGTAGGTAGCATTACGAAAGCGCAATTGCGCGAAATAGCTGAAGTAAAAGCCCCTGATTTAAATTCATATGACATAGAGTCAGCAATGAAGATTATCGAGGGAACAGCTAAAAACATGGGAATTTCAATTAAAGAATAATAATCATATAGGGAATACCTATGTGGGAGGTAAATCCGCTTAAAACCACAAGGAGGTAGAAAATGAAAAAAAGAAGTAAAAAATATTTACAAGCTGTAGAAAAGATTGATAAAACTAAATCTTATACTCGCGAAGAGGCAGTCGCTTTAGTTAAAGAAACTAATGTTGCTAATTTTGATGCTTCAATTGAAGTGGCAATGAGATTAAATCTTGACACTAAAAAAGTTGATCAACAATTAAGAGGCGCTATTGTATTGCCTCATGGAACTGGCAAGTCTAAAAGAGTATTAGCTTTAGCTAAAGGTGAAAAGGCTACTGAAGCAAAAGAAGCAGGAGCAGAATTTGTTGGTGACCTTGATTTGATAACCAAAATAGAAAAAGAGAATTGGCTAGAATTTGATGTTATTATAGCTACTCCAGACATGATGCCTGCTTTAGGTAAGCTAGGTAAATTATTAGGACCTAAAGGGTTAATGCCTAATCCTAAGACTGGAACAGTTACAAATGATGTTGCTAAAGCTGTAAGTGATGTTAAAAAAGGTCGTATTGAATACCGAACTGATAGTTATGGTATAGTTCATGCTATTATAGGTAAAGTTTCATTTGATGATGAAATGTTAATCGAAAACTTAAATGCCTTTGTTGACGTTATTTTAAAATCAAAGCCAAGTGCAGCTAAGGGAATATATGTTAAAAGTTTAGCAATTTCATCAACAATGGGGCCAGGTATAAAGATTAATATAAATTCCTTTGACAAATAACAAAAATAAGTATATACTAAAAAAGAATTAAAAACCGCAGACAGTAGGAGCGTAACAGCTTAATATTTCCTACCGAGGTGAAAACAAAACATGTTTAACCTTTGTAGTCTGTCTATAAAGGTTTTTATATTATAAAGGAG
>JAQVZV010000079.1 GCA_028708005.1 Bacilli bacterium | reverse complement strand
ACCATTTAGCAATTGAACGGTTTCCCTTATAAGCCACGGGTTGCCTAAAACACCTCTACCAATCATGACTGCATCACAACCTGTTTCGGCACTCATTCGTTTTGCATCTTCTGCTTTCTTTATATCACCATTACCAATGACAGGTATTGATACGGCATCTTTTACTTCTTTTATTATATGCCAATTGGATAGGCCGCTATAACCTTGAGCTCTTGTTCGAGGATGAATAGTTATAGCACTAGCGCCAGCCTTTTCACATATCTTAGCCACCTCTACAGCATTAATATTATTAGCGTCCCAACCACTACGTATTTTTACTGTTACAGGGCACGGTACCGCTTGTACAACAGAAGAAACAATATCATATATTTTATTAGGACGTTTCAAAAGAGACGCTCCCGCTTGCGCCCTTAAGGCCACCTTGGGTACAGGACACCCCATATTTATGTCTATGATATCAGGTTTCATTTCGTCATAAATTATTTTAGCCGCTTGCACAAATGACTCCGTGTCACAGCCAAAAATTTGCTGCGCAATTGGTCTTTCTTGAGGAGTGACATATAGCATTTTCTTTGTTTTTTCGTTCTTATAAACAATGGCTTTATCACTAACCATTTCAGCGAAAACCAAGCCACATCCCATTTCTTTAGCAATACGCCTAAAAGCACTATTAGAGATACCAGCCATGGGAGCTAAACATACTTGATTATCTATTACTACATCCCTTATTTTAAATCGCATATTATCATCCTACTTCGTATGTATATTATAAATCGTTATTTTGAGCTTGTACGGCCGTTACTATGATAGCCGAAACAACATCATCAGCTGAGCATCCCCTCGACACATCGTTAACTGGTTTAGCTAAACCTTGACATATTGGACCAATAGCTTTAGCTTTCGCAAGTTTTTCCACCAATTTATAGCCGATATTACCGGCTTCCAAATCAGGAAAAATTAAAACATTGGCTTTACCCGCAATATCACTATTAGGCGCTTTTCTTAATGCAACTTTCGGGTCAATAGAAGCATCTAATTGTAACTCACCATCAATTGCTAAAGTAGGAGCTATTTTTTTAACAATAGCTAAAGCCTCCCTAATCTTAAATAGCGACTCATCTTCAGTACTACCTTTAGTTGAAAAAGAAAGTAACGCAACTTTTGGCACCATATCACATAATTGTAAAGCCGTCTCAGCTGTTTGAACAGCTATAGCAGCAAGTTGTTCTGAAGTTGGCTCAATATTTAAACCACAATCGGCAAAGAAAAACAACCCATTATCGCCATATTCACAATCAGGAACTAACATGATAAAAAAACTTGACACAATATCATTATTAGGTGCCGTCTTAATTATTTGAAGTGCCGGTTTTAGCACTTCACTTGTGGTGTTTAGAACCCCTGCCACCATCCCATCAGCTTCACCCAATTTTACCATCATCGTAGCTAGATAAATGTTATTACACAACATTTTTTTAGCGTCATTGATACTAATTCCTTTATGTTTGCGTAATTCATATAACTTTTCAGCATAAACTTCTTTTTTATCAAAATTATTAGGATCAATAATAAGGGCATCGTTAAGTTCAGCATTAAGATTAATCGCCTTACTTTTAATAATACCTTCTCTTCCAACAAGAATTATTTTAGCCAAATTATCGCTCATTATTTTTGATGCAGCCATTATTATTCTTTCGTCTTCGCCTTCAGGGAGAACAATTGTTTTTATACTCTTGATTGCTTTACTTCGAAATCTTTCTAATATTTCCATTATATATCACCTTGCCTATAATACTAATATACTATATTTCTTAACTAAAATCATCTTTATATACTAAAAAATGTAAACAAAAGAGATGCTAATTATTTAGAATCTCCTTTACTTTTTCTATAACTTCATCTTCAGTATCAGCAATAGCTGGCATCCCATTAACTATAACAAATGGCTTCGTTGCACCTATTCCACAAAATCCTTGACAGCCAACAACTATTTCTGCCTCAGGATCAATTTCCTTAAGTCTTTTAATTAAAGACTCACTATTTACAGCCTCACATATATCACATAATTTAAATTCGTTCATCTTTCATCCCTTTCTTAAATCTAATCTAATAAATATACAGCTAATACCAATAATCCTAAAACAATACGATAATAACCAAATGGTTTAAAGCTATATTTTTTAATATAATCTAATAAAAACTTTATGGCCCACATTGAAACAACAAAAGCAGTAATAGAACCCACTAATAAAACCATTAACTCAACCCCACTAAAATCAAAACCTAATTTGTATAATTTTAATGCACTGGCGCCTATCATTGTTGGAATTGCTAGAAAAAACGAAAACTCCGCTACCACAATTCTAGATACCCCTAAAAACATTGCACCAACAATAGTAGCTCCCGACCTTGATGTCCCCGGCACCAAAGCAAGCATTTGAAACAATCCAATACCCAATGCTAATTTATATGAAATTGCTTTTAAACTTTCAACCGTTGGTCGTCGACATTGATTTTCCATAATGATAAAAATAATTCCATAAAGAATAAGCATAACCGCCACCGTTATGGGGTTATATAATAGATTGTCAATTTGCTCTTCAAATAAAAAGCCTGCAACAGCTGCCGGAATAGTTGCCACTGCAATCTTTAACCATAAATTTAGAGTATCGGTCCGTTCTTGTTTATCCGCTTTAAATGGGGTTAATTCCTTAAAGAAAAGAACAAAGACAGCTAAAATTGACCCCATTTGAATTACTACAAAAAAGGTACTAACAAACGAATGAGATAAATTGAATTCTAAATAATCCTCTATCAGGATTAAATGCCCCGTACTGCTAATAGGTAACCATTCCGTTATTCCTTGTACAACTCCCAAAATAAAAGCTTTTATAAATTCATAAATTACCATCTTATGCCTCCTAATATAAATCAAACATTAAATCTAAAATGGCAAATGTCACCATCCTGCATAATATATTCTTTACCCTCGAGCCTCATTCGGCCTTTCTCACGAGCGCCCTTTTCTCCCCCACAAGCTATCAAATCTTCATAACTAATGACTTCTGCTCGAATAAAACCACGTTCAAAATCAGAATGAATAATCCCGGCACAAGCAGGAGCCTTGGTACCTTTTTTAAAAGTCCATGCTTTTACTTCCTTAGGACCGCAAGTAAAGAATGTTGATAACCCTAAAAGGTTATAAGTTGCTTTAATAAGACGATCAAGGCCACTTTCTTTGATGCCTAATTCATGCAAAAAGACAGCCTTATCGTCATCATTTAATTCACTTAATTCAGATTCAATCTTAGCACACATCTCAATAACTTCACTACCATCTACTCTGGCTAAATCCTTAACAATATCAACATACATATTAGGTTTGTTAATATCCGTTTCCCTTATATTAGCTAAATATATAACTGGTTTCATTGTTAAAAGATGAAATGATTTCATTATAAGCGCTTCTTCATTAGTATATTCTAATCTTCTAGCAGGAATGCCTTTTAATAACGCATCTTTTACCTTAGTAAGAATATTCAACTCTGCTAATGATTCCTTATCTTTTGTCGTAAGAGCCTTTTTTTCAACTTTACCAAGTCTATTATCAACAACTTCTAAATCAGCCAACGTAAGTTCCAAATTAATAATTTCTATATCCCTTTTAGGATCAACCGAATTTTCAACATGAATTATTTCATCATCATCAAAACATCTCACTACTTCGCATATAGCATCAACTTCCCTTATGTGAGACAAAAATTTATTGCCAAGACCTTCACCTAGAGATGCACCCTTAACTAATCCGGCAATATCTCTAAACTCAAAAGATGTAGGTATTACATCTTCAGGAAGATACATTTCTTCTAACACACCAAGTCTCTCATCTGGAACTGTTACGATTCCCACATTAGGATCAATTGTTGCAAATGGATAATTAGCTGCCAAAATATTTTTCTTTGTTATGGCATTAAATAATGTTGATTTACCAACATTAGGTAATCCCACAATACCTGCTGTTAATGACATAATATTCCTCCTAAACAGTTGGATAGACACCATATCCGATTGGTAAACCTATGATATACCACATAATGAGAGTTAATATCCACAAAAGAGCGATGGCAACAGTATATGGCCAAAGCACACGATAACAATCTCTTAATGAAATATG
>JAQVZV010000078.1 GCA_028708005.1 Bacilli bacterium | reverse complement strand
ACTAAATATTTTGTTGGATATTCATCGGTTTCAACTAAAGGAGAGATTGAAAACACCATAAAGGTATATTCTAGTGTGTCATCTGATAGTGATCCAGTTGGTGAAATGTTGGGGGTTGTAACTGATAGCGGGACATTAACTTATGATGATATTATTGAGGATTTAGAAAAAAACTCTGATTATATTATCGATATCCCTATTATAGGCCCCGTTGAAGCTAAGAAGATATCTTTGCCTATAATTTCAGTTGTGTTAGGAACTCTTGATGGCTTTAATCCTTGCGCAATGTGGGTTTTGCTATTTTTAATAAGCGTTTTAATGGGAATGAAAGACAGAAAAAGAATGTGGATTTTAGGTCTTTGTTTTCTTTTTACATCAGCCATTATATATTTAGCTTTTATGTTAGCGTGGCTTAATTTAGTTACCTTTATTGGGGCTTTATGGTGGGTCAAATTATTAATAGCATTAGCAGCATTGATTGGTGGTTACTTAAATCTAAAGTCATTTATTAAAAACAAAGATGATGGTTGTGAGGTTATTGCTTCTGATAAGAGAAAGAAGACTTTTAGTAAAATTAAAGATTTAGCAAGTGAAAAAAGTTTTTTACTTTCCATATTAGGAATTATTACTTTAGCCGTATCAGTTAATTTTATTGAACTTACATGTTCGGCTGGCTTACCAGTTATATTTACTAATGTTTTAGCGCTTAATAATCTCTCGCTAATTGAGTATTCATTTTATATTTTCTTGTATATTTTCTTCTTCTTATTGGATGATTTAATTGTTTTCTTTATTGCTATGATTTCATTTAAGTTAACCGGAATATCTACTAAATATGGAAAATATTCACATCTTATAGGTGGAGTTCTAATGATTCTTATTGGTATATTAATGCTTTTTAAGCCAGAATGGTTAATGTTTAACTTTTAAAAAGTTTCTACAAAAGAGAAACTTTTTTGGTTAGGATAATTGTGCAATCGTAATTTGAGCGCCAACTATTGGGCTCCTATCTATCGTCAAGTTAAAATCAGAATCATTAACAAGGGTAAGCGTATCATTAGCGGTTAAATTTAAAATAGCAGTACCAAATACATGAGTATTAGCTGTTAGCAATTTAATGCGTGTAGAAGTGTTGACGATGTTATTAACTGCAAGGGCTACGATGGTGTTTGGATTACCTTGGGCGTTGATGCTATAATTTATTAAATAAGAACCACTGTTTTTAATTGTTATACTCTCCACTCCAATTGCGTGTGAAATGTTATAAAGTGGACCGTTAGTGCTAAATTCTATGGCACTGCCGCCCGCAATGGTATCAGTCTCGCTATCAGCTAAAGTATAGATGTATCCAAATGATTTAATTCCTTCCATGTCTGGTGGACAGATATTGTCACGCTTTGGACAATAACAACCACAGTGTCGACAACGAAAACAATTACTTTTCATTATCATCCTCCTTTGAATCAAGATTCATAGTATTTTATGAATTGATAATGAAAAGATATTTACATTAAACTATGAGAAGACATTATTTGAAATAATCACCAAAAACTTAGTATCATTTACTATAATTTCCTTTTAGATATTGTACAATGATTGAAAAGTATTATATAATGTAGGTGGTAAAATAAAACAAAAATAGGAGCGATACTATGAAAAAATATAAAAACCTGATTACTATGTTATGTGTTTGTGTAATTACTATTATGATTTGTCTTTATGCTTTAAAGTGGTATGACGTTTATAAAGAAAACAAGCTAAAGACAGCGATTATTGCGGACTATATACATGAACTTAAAAAAGATGAAATGACCAACTATCTTAGTGAGAATCCTTTATCTATTATTTATTTTGGTGTAACCAGCGATGAAGATTGTCGTATTTTTGAAAAACAATTAAAAAAGTTTGTCGCAGATGAAAACTTGATGGAAGTTATGGTCTATATTAATGTTAATGAATTAGTAGGAGATGACTTTAACTCTGAATTGAATGTGCTTTATAATACTAAAAGTATGCGAGAGAAAAATAAGTATTTCAAAGGAGTTCCTACGATAGCCGTATATAATCATACTACTTTAGTAGATTTTGTCAGTGGAAGTGATTTGACAATTAAAGAGGTTAGGGCAATGCTTAACCAATATGATGTAAATGGAAAATAAAAATGATAAATATAGTTTTATACGAACCGGAAATTCCTCAAAATACAGGTAATATTATGAGGACTTGTGTCGCTACTAATTCAAAGTTACATTTAATTAAACCTTTAGGATTCTCGTTAGATGATAAACATATGAAGCGTAGTGGACTTGATTATTTGAAATACCTTGATTATGAATTATATGAAGATTATGATGATTTTAAGAGAAAAAATAAGGGGTCTTATTATTATGTAACTAGATATGGGAAAAAGCCTCATACAACGTTTGATTATACTGATAGCAGTGATAATATATATTTAATCTTTGGGAAAGAAAGTACAGGCATACCCAAAGAAATATTGAGGAGTAATCTTGGACATTGTATGAGGCTTCCAATGACAAATAAAACAAGATCTCTTAACTTGTCCAATTGCGTGGCTATTGTCATTTATGAAGTATTAAGACAACAAAATTATAATGATTTATTTAAAACAGAACCATTTAAGGGTGAAGATTATTTAATAGAAGACTAAGCTTTTAATGCTTAGTCTTTTGCATAATTATGGTTTATAAGTGTTATTACTAATATGAGGGGGTGTTAAATAATTATTATATTTGGGGATTCATATATTTATTTTCTATTTTAAAAGTACACAATAACTTACAATAATAAAGTAAAGTATCAATAAATATCTTGAAAACGATGATATTTATGCTATACTTATTATAGTAGATAATATTGGGGTGATACACATATGAAAAGGTTTTTCCTGTGTACATTATTTGTGGCGTTATTGTTTTTTTGGCGTATTAATACTTTGGCTTTAGATACAGCTTGTACACAAGCTGAAAAAGTAAGATTAAGGGAATTAGTAAATGCTACTCAAATTACATATGAATTTTATGAAGTTGAGGACGAAGACACCGGGTTGTTTCAGGGTTATAAGGTGAGTATTAGTAATTTCAAACCCGATTTTTATGTTTATGATATTTCTAGGGGAACATATTTTGGTTATTCTGGTGATACTAAAGTGACCTCCGATGAATTTGATGGGGGAAAAAATTATAAGTTTCCGTTTTATGCTTCTGATGGCACACCATGTGAAGGTTATCTTATTATGACTAAAAGCCTTCAACTTATACCATATAACCCATATTCAAAAGATCCGCTTTGTGTTGGGCATGAAACTTATGAATTGTGTAAAAAGTTCACTCCAATAAAAATAACTTCCGACAGTGATTTTAAAAACCGTATGAACCAATATATTAAAAGTTTAGATAATAAAAAAAAGGAAGAACCTATAATTGAAAAACCTATTGTTAAGAAAACCATTTGGCAATCAATACTGAGTTTTTTGGTAAACAATTATATGATTTTCTTAATATCAATAATAATTTTAGGCACCGCTGGTATTGTTATAATTGAAGTTAAGCGAAGGAGAAGTATATTATGAAAAAGTTTAATTTGGCTGTTCTTTTATTTGTTACAATGTTTTTTATAGCTCCAAGCAATGTAAATGGATTTCCCGGTGGTTATGCATACGATGTGAATGAACTTTTAATAGAAACAGCGGGAAACAGAAAATATATTGTAATTGATGGATGGGCTGCAATTGATGATAATGTTGGTAATTTAATGAATAATATTAATCCTAAATATACATTAAAATTGATCGGCATGGACGCAAGTGGCAAAAAAGAAGTTGTAACTTCCGCTATATATTCTAATGTTGCCCCTGTGGGAGGGGGGTTCACAGAACCCGGTTCAACGCCACGTGATTATACTAAGGCTTGGTATAGTAAGATGCGACTCGTAGCTAACGACAAGAAGTCACCGTCACCGAGCTACCCTAATGAGGCTAATTCGAATAGGGGAAGATATGTATGTTTAACATATAGTAGAGGAAATCGGTTTTATATTAATATTGATTTTAAATTTAGAATCCCGTTAGAAGATATAAGAATAATTCTTCGAAATAATAATGTTGATGGTGTATATTTCCGTTTAACCGTAGAGACTGTTAAAGGGGAACATACAGTTTTCGGCTTTCCAAGGGGCGAGAATAAACAAACTGAAGAGCCAAAATGTAAACGCACAA
>JAQVZV010000077.1 GCA_028708005.1 Bacilli bacterium | reverse complement strand
GCTATTTGAAGGAGTGTGTAGTTGATGGAGAGCAAGGAATTAAATAATCTCGTAGGGAAAAAGCATTTAATAAAAAGATATATATATTTTATTTTAGCTGTTTTCCTCTTGGCTTCATCTTACAATTTATTTATATTGCCCAATAATTTAGTTTTTGGTGGGGTTAGTGGTATCGCGGTGATGATGAAAAATTTAATTGACCCTTCCTTATTTATTCTTATCGTTAATCTAAGTTTATTATTAATTAGTTGGTTTATTTTGGGTAAAGAGAAAACTATGGGAACCATTGTAGGTGTTATCTTGTATCCTTTATTTATAAAAATAACTTCTAATATAGGGGATATTATAGTATTAGAAAATGTTGACATTTTATTAACTGCTTTATTTGCCGGTTTTTTCTCTGGAGTAGCGACAGGCACAATTTTAAAAAATGGTTTTAGTACCGGAGGTAGTGATGTTGCAGCTCAAATCATATCTAAAATATTTAAAGTATCAATGGGTAAAGCATATATATATGTTGATGGTTTAATTATTCTTTTTGGTGGTATTTATTTGGGATTTGTGAGAGTAATGTACGCTATAATTATTTTGTACATCCATAGTTTAATGGCTGATAAAATTATATTAGGGATATCAGATAATAAGGCTTTCTACATAATTACTGATAAAGAAGAAGAAGTTAAAAAGTATGTTTTAGATAGTTTAAATCATGGCGTTACTATTTTGAAAGCTAAGGGTGGTTATGACGGCCGCAAAGAAAACGTATTATTATGCGTTGTTCCTGCAAGGCACTACTTCAAACTAAAAGAGGGCATAAGTCTAATTGATAGTGAAGCGTTTTTTGTGGTAACCGATGCCTATGAGGTAAAGGGAGGGGCCTAAAATATGTGGAAGATAATAAAGGAACTATTAATAGTTACAGCAGGGGCTTTAGTTTTGGCAATTGCTTTTAATGGTTCATCGTTACCGTTTGCCATAGTAATTGGCGGTAGCAGTGGCCTTTCAATTATTGCTGATTATTTTTATGAAATAGAGCCCGCAATAGTTGTTTTGTGCTGTTATGTAATCGCTCTCGTTCTTGGTTATCTTTTCCTCGGAAAAGAAAAGATTAAAAAGTCAATATATGGTTCTTTTATATTACCTATTTTTATATATCTAACATCACCTCTTAGTAGTTATGTTAAATCTTTAGAACTAACCTCAAGTGAGGTTTTAGTTGTTGTTATAATGGGTGGTGCTATAAGTGGGATAGCTTATGGTTTTATTTATAAGATGGGGTATACTACTGGGGGTAGTGATATAGTGTCACAAGTGATAAACAAATATTTTGGGGCAACAGTTGGGACTGCGAATCTTATAATTAATTCAATAATTGTAATTTTAGGTGGTGCTATTTTTGGATGGACTAAGGTAATGTATGCTATTTTAATGTTATATGTAATGGGTATTGCTACTGATAAAATATTATTAGGCGCCTCATACAGCAAAGCTTTTTATATAATTACTGACAAAGTAGAAGAAGTAAAAAGCTATATTCATAATGATTTAAAACAAAGTGTTACGGAGCTAGATGCAGTGGGCGGATATACTAATAGTGGCAATCAAATGCTTATGTGCGTTGTCCCCACTAGAGATTATTTTAAATTGAGGCACGGAATAAACATCATTGACAAGGACGCTTTCTTTGTTATTATGGATGCTTATGAACTTGATAGTAGAATATAAATAAGAAACAATTAGACATATTTTGTGGTATAATTAGTAATAGTAGTGAGAGGTGAACAGATGGAATTAATCAGAATAAGAGGTGTAGATAAACAATACAAAAATGGTGTAACGGCTCTCTGCAACTTGGACCTAAGTATAAAAAAAGGTGATTTTGTTTTTGTGATAGGTGCTTCAGGTTCGGGGAAATCTACTTTAATTAAATTATTACACCGTGAAGAAAAGCCTAATAAAGGGAAAATAATTATTGGTGGTATAGATGTTGCGAAATTAAGGAATAGTAAAGTATATAAATTAAGACGCAAATTAGGAGTTGTATTTCAAGACTACAAGTTGTTACCTAAATTAACAGTATATGAAAATGTTGCCTTTGCACTTGAAATCTTCGGTTTATCATCTAATGAAGTAAGAACAAAAACGATTAAGGCATTAGAACTTGTAGGTTTAAAAAATAAAGCTAAACAGTATCCTGATCAATTGTCGGGTGGCGAACAACAAAGGGTAGCTATAGCAAGAGCTATTGTGAATGGACCTAAATTACTATTATGTGATGAGCCAACTGGGAATCTAGACCCCCGTACTAGTATGGGAATAATGAAAGTGTTAGATGTTATTAACAAGATGGGGACAACTGTTATAATGGCAACACATGATAAACAGATAGTTGATAAAATGAAGAAACGAGTCGTTCTTTTAGATGAAGGCAAATTAGTGAAAGATTTTGAGAAGGGAACTTATGATAATGAGATTGATTAGAATGATAGGAAGAGACATCAGAGATGCCTTGAAAAGTGTCTTCCGTAATTTTAGTTTAAGTATGGCATCAATTTCATGTATAACAATTACCTTGATTCTAGTATCATTAGCGATTATATTATCTTATAATGTTAATAATATTACTGTAATAATAAAGAAAGATTTCACTATCGTTACTTTCCTTGATAATAAGATCGATCAAGAGGGAATAAATGAAATTGAATACAGTATTAGAGAACATCCTAATATTGCTGAATATAAATTTCAAAGTAAGGCTGACATAGCAGTTTCGATGATGGAAGCTGATGAAATATTTAAAAGTATTATGCAACGATGGGACGAGGACGAGAATCCTCTAAAAGATATTTTTTTAATAAAAGTAAAAGACGTTGAAAAAATAACTGAGACAGCTAAAGAAATAGAGCAACTTAATAATGTGTCAGTGGTAAGTTACGGTGAAGGCATTGTTGAGCAATTTTTATCAATGTTTAAAATTGTTGAAAAAGCACTATTAGGAGCTGTGGCTTTATTCGTCGTTGTAACTGCTTTCCTAATTAATAATACAATCAAATTAACGATTACGGCAAGAAGTAGGGAAATAGAAATAATGAGGCTTGTAGGAGCTTCGAACTTCAATATTCAATTACCGTTTATTGTTGAGGGGTTATTCTTGGGAGTGTTAGGTGCAATTATACCTATTATTTTGACAATATATGGCTACAATGCGTTGTATATTAATTTTGATGGTTACTTCTATTCCCCTTTTATGAGATTAGTTCAACCTGAACCATATATATATATATTGTCACTTATTCTTCTTGGAATAGGTATTTTGGTTGGAATGTTTGGTAGTTTTAGAGCTGTTCGTAAATATTTGAAGATATAGAAAGGGATGATTGTATGAATGAAGATAAAGGATTTAACATCAATAACAATTTTAATGTAGGAGATAATGTGAATACTCCTCAACAAGAAACCGTTGCATTTGATAGTTATTATAATCCTAAACCAAAGAAAACCCCTTGGGTAACAATAATTATTCTTGTTGTTGGAGCAATAGTGATGGCAATATCGTTATGGTTTGCGGGCGCTTTTACACCAATGGATAGGAATGCGGAATATAACAAACTATATACAAGAGTTTGCTCGGCGGCTATCACATATGCTAATAAAAATCACAGCAAAGCAAAAGATAATCCAGGCAAGATTGTTTATGTAACTGTTGGTAATCTAATAAATGCTAATATGATTGAAGCTACGTTAAGAAATTATGTTACTAATGAACCAATTCCAGCGTCTACTAATATTAGATTAGAGGTGCTTCCTAACACTTCTTTTCAATGTCATGGATTTGTGTTCCCGGGAGATGATACTGTAAAGCCAGTTATCACTTTGAGGGGGGATCCTGTTATACATGTACCTATCGGTACCAAAGCAACAGACCCAGGAGCCACCGCTATAGATGATAAAGATGGCGATATCAGTGATAAAATCATGAGAAGCGGTAATGTTGATGTTAGAAGAAAAGGAACGTATAAAGTTAGTTATGTAGTTGCGGATATATCAGGTAATTTATCGGATTCTGTTGAAAGAACATATATTGTCGAGTGATAAACATGGGAAACCATGTTTTTTCTATTTTAAAATAAGATATTAGTGTATAATATTAGAGATATTATTAGATTGACACAAACCTTTGTTCGGGTGTATAATTGTAATGTCTTGAGGTGATAATATGTCATTTGAATTGGTTTCTAAATATAAGCCT
>JAQVZV010000076.1 GCA_028708005.1 Bacilli bacterium | reverse complement strand
TGAGTAAATTGATATCATTGTTATCTAAAAACAGCATATTATCCTCTACAGAGTATAATCATTTATTAAATTAAAAATAGTTGATTTGCCTGATCCTGTTTTTCCAACAAAGGCCACTATTTGATTAGGACGTATAGTAAATGAGAGGTTATCAAGTGTGGGACTTTCTTTATATGAAAAATTTAAATGTTTAAATTCTATTTTACCATTTAATTGTTCTAAATTTAATTTGCCAAAACTTTCTTTTTTAAATTTTTTTCCATCTA
Organism: Bacilli bacterium; assembly: GCA_028708005.1. Classification (GTDB taxonomy): domain Bacteria; phylum Bacillota_I; class Bacilli_A; order RF39; family UBA660; genus UBA5348. The sequence continues at coordinate 3,991 of JAQVZV010000076.1, read as the reverse complement.
TTATTTCAAATACCCTATCAAAAGATACGTTAAAGTCTTTCAATGATTCTGCCATATTTATCGTACTAGTCAATAAATTTTGTATTCTATCTCGGTACATGAAAATAATTATAAAGTTTGATAAAGTAATCAAATGATTATTAATTAAATATACTCCTAATACTATTAGAAATAATTGATATAAATCTTTTACGCCACCAGAAAACCACCTATATCTATAATTTATTTTGTTCATTTCTAAAGTTTTGTTCATTGAATCAACTAAATCCTCTTTTGATTTAGTCAAAATTTTTAAATCTGCATTTAATACTTTTATATCTCTAATACCGCGTATCGATTCTCCAATTAGAGCTGTTATTTTTTCATTTATTTGCCTTCGCTTTTTATCAATTTCATATCGTTTATTAATTGCGACTTTTTCTATTGAAAAAATTATCGCAACAGCGATTATAATATACAAAAACAATATTTTATTTATTATGAATACTGTAACTAAAATTCCTATATTCATGATAAAATCAAATATAAGATTCTCAACTTTATCTAAAACAGCCGGTATATTTCCTGCGTCCCTGTTAATTCTATCTATAAAAACTCCAGAAGAGTTATTATCTAGTTCAAATGTTTCTAGTGATAATGCCTTATTTAGAATGTCTAATCTTAAATTTGTACATGAATTATGGTAAAAGGTAGAGAAAAATTTCGAACAGATCATATTAAAAGTGTTTCTTACTATTTCAATAAAAAATATTATTATTGCTACTTGTATTAATCTATCAAAATTTTCACTTGTTATATAAATTATCAATTTTGCACTTAAATATGGAGTTATAAAACCTATAATAGACAACAAAAACATACCAACAATATCAATTATCATATCTTTTTTGTTGTTTTTGGCATACGGCCAAATTTTTTTAAAATTTAAAAATAATTTCTTAAAACTTTTCATACCATCTTCACTCCATTTAATTTTTAACTTAATTTATTATACCATATGTTTTGGCAATCTTTCTTAAAAATTCCAAGACCCCTTCATGTCGACAAATAGTGATAGGATTACTCATTATACATTCTTACCAATTATTTCCGATGATTTTTGCTAAAGCACAAAAAAGTCAATCTTTCGATTTACTTAATCAATAACATCGCTTTGTGCGATGATTTTATCCATTGGAGCAAATGACGGGAATCGAACCCGCGTCTCCACCTTGGCAAGGTGGCATTCTACCATTGAACCACATCTGCAAGTGTGGTTATAAAATAACCACATTAATAATATCATTTTATTGTTGTATTTGTCAAATAATTTGATAGAATTATTACTTATAATTTATATAATTATATATAATGTAAGCATTGCCTTTTTATGGTATATCTATTACTTGACCGATGCTTAATAAGTCACTTGTCAGATTGTTTAATGTCTTGATATCATCTATAGAAACACCAAATTTATTAGCTATACCCCATAACGTATCACCAGTTTTAACAGTATAAGATTGTGGCAATTTCATTTGTTCAGGCGCTTCAATTGAAGGTTGCTCAAGAACAACTGGTACGGATAAAATTTGACCTGGATTTATTAAATCAGTACTCAAATTGTTTAATTCTTTTAATTCATTTGGATTTGTACCAAATTTGTGTGCTATACTCCATAGCGTATCACCTGGCTTTACTATATATAAAGTCATTCCTGTAGCAGGAATTAAAGGTTTAGCAAGCGGTACTAATAATTGTTGATCTACAGTTACAATGTCGCTAGTTAAGTTATTTAAAGTTTTTATGTTAGAAATGGTAGTACTATATCTATTTGCAATTCCCCATAATGTATCCCCTTTTTGAACGGTATAGTATATATAATTAGGTGGCATTTCTACTAATTCAGTTGGTACAGTAGGTACCAAAAGTTCTTGACCCACTCTTAAAATATCTGTTGATAAGTTGTTGAGCCTCCTTATTATAGGAACTGTTGTTCCGAATCTATTGGCTATACTCCACAAACTATCGCCTCTGCCTACTTTATATCTTATAACTGTTGGTTCTTTCTTCTCTTCTACGGACGGTTTTAATGGCAACTCATTTTGTCTAATTAAATCCACTTCTGGTGATCGACTAGCTGACGGTATCATTAATTCTTGACCAATGCTAAGTAGATTAGAAGTTAAATTGTTGGCACTTTTTATATCAGTAACTGTTATACCAAATTTTTTAGCAATAGAATATAAACTATCGCCTCTTTGTACAATATAAGTAGTCATCATTGTTGGTTCACCTCCTCTAGGTACTAATAACACTTGGCCTATACTTAATGCGTTACTAGTTAATTTATTTAATCTTTTTAATTCATCAACGGTAGTATCAAACCTCCTAGCAAGGGAATACAAATTGTCTCCACTCTTAACTGTATACGTGACAGTTGGCGCTGGTTCTACTGGGGTTGGTGCTGTAACTGGTATTAATAGTGTTTGGCCGATGCTTAATGAGTCTGTAGTTAGGTTGTTTAAATTTCTTATTTCAGATACTGTTACACCATACTTAGTAGCGATACTCCATAAACTATCACCCTTTTGAACAGTGTATGTGAGTGGTGCGGTCGGTGGCGGTGGTAATACTGGTACTGATGGCACTGGTTCAATTGATGGTATTCTTAACACTTGCCCAATTGATAAAGACGATGACGATAAACCATTCAACTTCATAATGGCACTAGCGGTAGTCCCATACTTATTGGCTATTTGCCACAAAGTATCACCTTTTTGAACCACATATGTAATCTCGGCGAGTGACGGTGGAATATAACCCGGTATTTTTAAACGTTGACCAATACTTAATAAATTACTAGTTAAATTATTAAGTTGTTTGATTTCTTCCACACCCACATTAAATTTCTTTGCAATACTCCATAAACTATCTCCAGATTGAACAACATAAACACCTTTTTCTATTCCTATGTCATATGGAATTCCCTTATAAATGGCAACTCCTCTAACTACAGCTTCAGCATAATTTTGCCAATTATTTTTTATTTGTTCAGCATCACTTAGATTATCAACAAATCCATATTCAACTATAACCGGCTCGGTAACGCCTGTATTGCGATGAATAAAATAATAATCTTTAGATGTGTCCGATGGCAATCTACGTTGATACCACTTTCTAATATTTTGTCCTTCTTTAGCTATTTCCTCCATAATTATCCTTGATAAGGTATCAGTGTTCCTTAGTGCATATATAGCTTCCGCACCATCACCTCCACCTGCATTTAAGTGATTTGAAATAACTACTACATCAGGTCTATTACCATAGGCGTCTAATATGCGTGCGACTCTCTCTTCGGGAGTTAATGTTTCGTCACTATTACGCGTAAGTGTAACAGGAATTTGAAGTTCTTCAAAACGGTTGCTCATATATTTAGAAATATCTAAAGTATAATTTTTTTCAATTATTCCATTGCCAGAAGCCCCAGGATCAGTTCCTCCATGACCAGCATCTACTACTATCATAAGTATTCCTCCTCATAATATAGTATTCTTATCACTAGTTTTTGATATAAAAAAAGCGCCTCTTATAGCGCATAACACAAATACCTTGTTATTTATGTTTACTATAATAGCACTTTTGAATTAATCATTACTTTTTAAAGTTATTTCTATTTCTTTAGTTTTTCCCTCACGATAATACGTCATCTTCAGTTTGTCACCAACATTATACTTATACAATTCATATCTGAGCTCTGCTTTGTTCTTAATTTTAACATTTCCTATTTTTAAGATAACATCGCCCTTTTTAAGACCAGCATCAGCTGCTGAAGTGTTAGCCATAACAAGTTGTATAACAGCGCCTGTTTTAATACTTTCATCGACTGCTATGTTACTATAGAACAATGCATATATTTCATCCAAATCAAGAAGTTGAACTCCTAAAACGGGTCTTTTTATTGTTTCTCCCCTTTCGAGTTCATCCATATATTTCATAGCATCTTCGATTG
>JAQVZV010000075.1 GCA_028708005.1 Bacilli bacterium | reverse complement strand
GTTTCTTCTTTATAAGCATCACATAAAATAACTAATAAAAGTCTATCAGCACCTAAACTTGGTTCTACAACATAAGGAATATATTTGGTATTGTCATCTTGATCAAAGTATTCTAGATTTTGTTTAGAATATTCTATATGTTGCTTTAAATCATAATCAGTACGTGATGCAACACCCCATAATTCACCCCATCCAAAAGGAAATGAATATTCAATATCAGTAGTTGCATTAGAATAATGACTTAATTGTTCTTGAGTATGATTTCTCATTCTAAGATTATTATTATTAATACCTAAATCAGATAAAAACTGCATACAAAAGTCTGTCCAATATTTAAACCATTCCATTTCAGTACCGGGCTTACAAAAGAATTCTAATTCCATTTGTTCAAATTCTCTTGTTCTAAAAATAAAGTTCCCTGGTGTTATTTCATTTCTAAAACTTTTGCCAATTTGAGCAATACCAAATGGTATCTTAAGGCGCATACTCCTTTGAATATTAGCAAAGTTAACAAATATACCTTGCGCTGTTTCCGGCCTTAAATATATAGCATTAGCGTCGTCCTCTATAACACCTTGGAAAGTCTTAAACATCATATTAAACTTTCTAATATCAGTATAATCTAATTTGCCACAATGTGGGCATTTAATTTTATTATCATAAATATATGTCATCAGCTTTTCATTAGACAAACCATCACCAGTCACTTCACCCTTAGTATATTCCTCTACTAACTTATCAGCGCGATATCTCATTTTACAACTTTTACAATCTATTAAAGGATCATTAAAATTAGTTATATGTCCTGAGGCCACCCATGTCTGAGGATTCATAAATATCGCAGAATCCATACCCACATTATAAATAGATTCTTGAACGAACTTTTTCATCCAAGCTTTCTTAAGATTGTTTTTTAATTCAACGCCTAATGGGCCGTAATCAAAAGTATTAGATAGCCCGCCATATATTTCACTTCCTTGAAAAATAAAACCATATTGTTTACAATAATTACTCAATTTTTCCATCGTTATTTTATTCATATATCCTCCTTTATAACAAAAAAACTACAAATATATTATAGGGACGAATTACTCCGCGGTTCCACCCTACTTATTCTTTGTAGAATCTCTTTTACTATATAGCTCCAAGGTTCCATCCTCTTCATCGCTTCATAATTATAGTTTATTATAATCAAAAATGTTTGTCAATTGTTTATGATACGTAATAATCATTAAAATCAGCTGATGACTTCTATTTTCTTTAAAAATTGCTTACTTTTTAAATATAAGCCTGTATGCTTGTCATAAAAATCATCAATAAAGTAATTAATTTCATTTTTAACTTTATCACTAATTTCTAGTTTTGATATTTTTGATATATCCACGTAATAAAACATTCTAAGAAATTTTATTGTTTTATCATTGACAATATATTCATTCGTCCTACACTTTTGACAAAGAAAACCAAACTTGTCTGCTGAAACAGTCACAATTGATGTTACATCACCACATACAGCGCATTCATCAAGCATTGGATTAACACCTAGAAAAGGCAATAGTTTTAATTCTAAGATATTAGTGATTACAAGAGGATCAAATCCTTCATTAATTTTTATTAAAGAAGAAATAAAGTAATCATATATTACTTCCAAATCCTTACTCATGATAGATTGCTTGATAACTTGTCCAACTAACTCACATACAAAACTAGCATACCCAATAGTTAGTAAATCTCTTCTTATTACTTTGAAACTATTAATAATATCAGCATCTATTAATGTTGAAATCTTACCCTCTTTATAATATATATGAAAATAACCATAGGTAAGTTTAGAAGATATTCCTCTAAGGGTGCTTCTCATCTTCCTAGCACCCTTAGCCATAACTGATATTAAACCATGTTCTTTAGTTATCATAACTATTAGTTTGCTCGTTTCACCATAGTTCCTTTCACTTATGACAACACCTTCTACTTTTTCTATCTTCATCTATTTTCCTTCTTTACACATCTTTTTATATTTTAAATAGTATTCAATTTTACCTGTCATTTTAAATAATTGCCATACATCTTCCCTTTTCATTTGATTACCCACCTTTCATTCATATAATGGGTATCAAAACTTTGTTTTATTCAGTTTTCAATCCAAACTCACTTAAATACGATTCCTTATCTCGCCAATCCTTTATTGTTTTTACAAATAAATTTAAATATACTTTTTTATTAAAAAAGTTTTCAATATCCTTCCTTGCCCTAGTACCTATTTCTTTTATCATCTTGCCATTACGACCAATAATTATCTTTTTAAGATTTTCACGATCTACAATTATATTTACATAAATATCCATTAAATCGTCTCGTTCTTCAATACTTTCGATAACACAAACTACTGAATGCGGTACTTCTTGATCCGTAAGATTAAATACCTTTTCACGAACAAATTCTGTAATAATAAATTCTTTTGATACATTTGTAATCTGTTCATCATCATAATACTTAACTGAATCACTCAAATACTTTTTTAGAACATCAAGTAAACAACTAACATTATCATTATTAAGTGCAGATAGTGGAATAACTTCAGTAAAGTTAAACAAATCCATATATTGCTCTATTTTAGGTAATATTTTTTCTTTAGATATCTTGTCCACCTTGTTTAAAATAAGAATTACTGGTTTATTAATGGTCTTTAGTTTATCAATTACAAACATATCTCCCTTACCTAAAGATTCGGTAACATCAACTAGAAAAAGGACTGCATCAACATCTTCAAGCGAAAAATAGGCTTGTTTATTTAAATGCTTGCCCAAAATATTCCTTGGTTTATGAATCCCTGGAGTATCAACAAATACTATTTGACACTCATCATCATTATATACTCCTTGAATAGTATTGCGTGTTGTTTGAGGTTTATTTGATGTAATAGCAATCTTTCGGCCAAGAATAGTATTTAATAATGTTGACTTACCCACATTAGGTCTTCCAATAATCGATACAAATCCCGATTTCATTATAAATTATCCTTTGTAAAGGGATTAATTATAATTTCTTCATATAAAACATCTACTTGTTCTCCTTTAGAAGTATATAAAACAATACGCATTTTATCATTACATAACTCGCTTATCGTTTGACGACATATAAAACAAGGATATCCTATTTTATCACTATCAACCATAATATGTAGCTCTTTAAAATCGTTGTTACGATAACCATTACTTACAGCACTATTAATAGCATTTCGTTCAGCGCATATAGCCGCTCCATATGATGCATTTTCCACATTAACACCTTTAAACATTTCGCCATTACTCATAACAACTATCGCTGCTACTCGATAATTTGAGTACGGAGCATAAGCATTATTTAAAAGTAATTTTAAATTCTCAACCATATTAGTAAACCCTTTCTATTAATTCTATGATATTAGGAATAAAAACTAAGCATCCTATAATAAATGCAATTAGTGAATAAACAAAGACGGCTGCTGAGGCTGTATCTTTAGCCACTTTAGCTAAGGGATGAAATTTTGGTGACAGCAAATCAATCGTTGCTTCAATCGAAGTATTAATTAATTCTGTTCCCAAGACTAAACCAATAGCTATTAAAATAAAGAACCATTCTAAGAGTGTAATTTGAAGCAAAAAACCTAATATCAATGCTAAAATTAAGCAAATAAACATAAGGATAATACTTTGTTCCTTCTTAGCAGCATAAGCTAGTCCATCAAAACTATATTTGAAACTATTAACCATACGCTTAAGCCCAAATTTCTTTTTCTTATTTCGTAATTCCATATCCATTTAAAATTACCTCCTGACGATTAAACATTTCTTTTTCCTCGCCTACTGTCATATGATCATAACCTAGTAGATGTAAAAAACCATGAATTAACAAAAATGATAATTCCCTTAATAATGTATGATTGTAATCAACAGCCTGCTGGCGAGCTTTATCAAGCGATATATATATTTCGCCTAACATTCTTACTTTATCGTTGCTTATATTCATTGTATCTTCAAAAGCAAAGCTTAACACATCAGTTGTATCATCAATATTGCGATATTGCATATTAAGCTTATGCATTTCTTCATCATCAATAAATATAACACTAAAAACGGCATTGCCTATTTTCTCGTATGACATAGCATAGTCAATTAATTTTTCTAATTCACTAACTTCCTTTATATCACTAGTCGTACGATTTATAAAACTTACATCATTCATACAAATGCCTCTATCATCTTAATGTCAAAATCAAAGATATACATAAACCCAAGGATTAATATAATAATTATCAATAAATTTAT
>JAQVZV010000074.1 GCA_028708005.1 Bacilli bacterium | reverse complement strand
AAGATAATCAGTAAGATGAGAAATTTGTTTTTTTTCATATTTTCCACACTCCAAACGATTAGTACATTCTATGCTTGAAGGGGTCAAAATTTTATTGTATATATTATTTTGAATATTCAAAATACGACTTAAAAATAGGTTGATCAAAAAATAGAGTTTATATTTTAATAAACTCTATTGGTATTTATTATTAAGTTATGTATAATGCTTTTATTAATTACTTGCATAGTTATCAAAATACCCTTGTATTAAGATGACAGGTGTTCCCTTATCACCACTTCCTGAAGTTAAATCACAAAGGGAACCTAATAGGTCAGTTAATCGTCTAGGGGTTGTTCCTTGGGTCTCTATGTTACCTCTTAAATCGTTTCTTTTATTTGCTATTTCTATTTTGATAGCATTTTGTAATTCAGCTCCTTTTAGATGCTCAAATTTGTTGTCGGCAATATACTTTAATTTTAATTCATTAGGCGTCCCTTCTAACCCGGAAGTGTAAAAGGGAGAAACAACTGGATCCGCCAGCTCCCAAATGCCCCCGATAGGATCTTTAAAAGCTCCGTCACCATAGACCATTACTTCAAGTGTTTTGCCTGTTAATTCCTTCATTTTACTTTGTATTGCTTCAATTAAACCTTGAGCTCCTGTTGGGAATAATTTGAGACTTTCTTCCGTAGCTCTGTTTGATCCGAGCAACCCATAATCTTTATTGTAGCCACTACCATTAATACTTTCACTCATGATATCACTTAAACAATAAACTTGTTTCCCGCCCGCTTCAATAACTTTCTTTTTAGTTTGTTCTCTGCTATGTATATCAGAAATTAATACATCTTTAGTATAATTTAAAATGGTTATAGGATTGTTGCTAAATACAAACTCTATGTCGCATCCTTCTTTTTGGGCAACCTCGCGATAGAAATCAACCATATTAATGCCTGTGAAAAGATGAACAAAATCACCAAAAAGGTTAGTATACTCATCTTCGGTTATAATATCACTATATGGATTTATATTATATTGTTTTAGTCTTTCTTCTTGTAAAATAGGATTACCAACCTCATCAGCTGGATAATTCAATAACATTGTTATTTTCTTACAACCTCTTGCTATGCCTTTTAAACATAAAGCGAAACGATTACGACTTAGAATAGGAAAGACAATCCCTATATGTCCATTTGGAAATTTATTTTTAATATCAATAGCAATATCATCGACTGACACATAATTGCCTTGGGCCTTTGCAACAACGCCCTCAGTAATTGCTATTACATCTTTTTCATAAAAATTAAAGGTTTCATGTTTAGATGCTTCCATTAAAGCATCCACAACGATATTAACTAAATCATCCCCTTGCTTTATTATAGGGGTTCTAATCCCCCTGACAACAGTACCAACACAACGTTTCTTTTCCATAATACCATCCTTGCATCTTATTAATAGCCAATAAAAAAACCATTTATATATTAGTTTTTTATACCTCTATTATTATATCACAGATGAGTTGTAATTGTGTTCAATCTTGATATATAATATTATTAGGATATAATATAATCTTATGATTTATAGTACTTAAAGGAAGTGAGAAGATGGTGTTAGAAACATTCATGATCTTGAATGCTTTGACCTTTGGTTTAACACTTGGTAGTAAGTTTATATATAAAAGAATTAATGATAAACATGATGTGTTCTTGAAAATATATAATGAAGGATTATATCATTTTACTAGCAAGAAAAATGCTTTTGAAATAATGGAATCTGGTCATATTCGTCCTTCTGGAGTTGTTTCATCTTATGGTGCTCCAAAGACCTTTTTCTTTGCAGGCGTTCCTCAGTTTGATGATTTAATATCAAATGCCAAACTCGAAGATATAGATTATGAATTTTATGCTATAAAATTGAATCTTAAGTATGAACAAATAGCTCAATTTAGAGAACGCAGCCTTAATGATAAAGCCGTCGTATATAATGGATCATGTCAATTAGACGATAAACAAGCTGAAATTATTAAGTTAGTTGTTGATTTAAATAAAGAAGGCAATCTTTTCTTAAGGGAACATGATATAGAAGAGAAATATGAACCTAGTTTAGAGGTTATAGAAAGAATGAAAAAAGATAAAACCTTTTATGGGCGCCTAAAATTAATTGCTAATACGTTAAAATTAGATGTTGTAAGAACCGTTGAAAATATTGCTACACTTTTCACTAGTAAGAGATTCAAATTGTATCCAGCTCCATATCAAAAAGATAATATAAATATTCCGGCAACCCATTTTATGACATCCCCTAATTTAGAAGACGAATTAGAAGAGGTGAAGACTAGATAAGTCTTTTACATAAAAACTCGAATTATTATTCGAGTTTTATAATTATATTAAGCTTGATTATATACCTTTAATTGATGTTGAGCCCTTGTTACAACAACATAGTATAAATTTTGTTCATCGTCTTTATACTTATTATCTTTATCAGTATAAGCGATAACATAATCAAATTCTAATCCTTTAGATAAATATGATGGCATTATTACTAAATTATGATTAAAATCCTCGCTATGCTCAGATAAACAGTTGATTTCTGGGAAAGGATCTTTTAATAGGCAATATAAGCCCTCCGCTTCTTCTTGACTTTTAGTGATAATAGCAATTTTAGTATGATGCTTTTGGCCTTCCTCAATATCTATTTGTAATTGTTTAGATATATTACTTGAATTAGCTATGGTTACGGGAACGTTATTACTGTGTCTAATACTGACAGTGTGTTTTAATCCCATTATTCTATTCGAATATTCAATTATTTCAGGTGATGAACGATATGTTTTATTTAATTCTAAATATTTTACATCACCAAAGATATTCGCCAATTCATTTAAGGTTTTATATTTATAGTAAGGATTAATATTTTGATTGACATCACCTAGTATAGTATAAGAAGCATTAGGAAATATTTTCTTTAGAATAACATATTGCAACTTATTATAATCTTGAGCTTCATCAATAACTATTTGTTTGATTAAAGAACTATATGGAAATGATTGTAATTTACCTTGAAGATAAATAAGCAATAAACAATCTTCATAAAATAAAGTTTTTCTGTTAATGAAATTGTTAATTTCTTGATCACTAAGTTCTTTCTTATAATCTTCAATAAAGTTTTTAGATTTAAATAGATTTCTAAATAAGACTTTTATATCTTTTGGTATATTAAAATTGCCCCACAGTTTATTTTCAACAGTTTTACCAAATTTGCCATAACTTTTATTTGCTTTATTACAAATATGTTCTGCAATGCGTTCTAATCTTTCAAATAGAGTTAATTTTGAATAACGATGATGAAACAACTCATCTAAATATTCTTTGGTATAATTATCAAAATTAAATTCAATACCATTAATAAATTTAGCATGCTTATTTAAATTTTTAACATAATTATCGATAGTATTTATCATTTGATCAGACATCTTAAATGTTGTTAATTCACTATCAACATTAGATTCTGTATAATATCTTTCAATAAATGATGCGAAACTTTCAATATCTTTATATTTAGTAATATATTTAATAGCAAAATCACTGAATGTTGTTTCGGTTGCATTCGCTTCTCCTAATTCAGGTAAGACATTTGATATGTACTCTGAAAAGATATTATTAGGCGAAAATATTAAAATATTGTTAGAAGATAAATGCTCAATTTTATAAAGAAGAAAAGCGATTCTATGAAGGGCAACAGATGTTTTACCAGAACCAGCTATACCTTGAACAATTAAGTTTTTACTGTCGGTATTTCTAATAACTGCATTCTGTTCTTTTTGGATAGTGTTAACTATATTTTTCATTTTATCACTTGATGTGTTAGTTAATACTTCTTGTAGGAATTCATCAGTTACATTTACATTATTATCAAAAATATGTATTAACTCACCATTGTTAATCTTGTATTGTCTTTTCTTAGTTATGTTCCCTTTTATTATTCCGTCTGGAGCAGCATAAGACGCTTTGCCAATTTCATGATCATAGAACAAACTAGATATAGGGGCACGCCAATCATATATTAGATTGATACCATCTTTCGTTAAATAGGTTATTCCTATATATACTTCTCTATCAATATTACTATCAGCTTCAGTAAAGTCAATTCTTCCAAAATAGGGGGTCTTTTTAATCCGGTATAATTTTTTTAAATATTCAGCTCTTCGTTGGAAACGATAGGCCTCTAACTCAGATGCTAATAAATTACTACGTATTTCTACTTCGTCCATCGAACCTCTATTTTCCCAAATAAACTTATTAAATTCTTTAATATCAATTTTTTCAACTT
>JAQVZV010000073.1 GCA_028708005.1 Bacilli bacterium | reverse complement strand
AGTGATGCTTGTCAGATTATGACTATTCACAAATCAAAGGGATTAGAATTTAATATCTGTTATTATGCTAATTTATATGCAGGATTTAATATTAGAGATTTAAATGAATTATTTTATTATGATTCTCTTTACGGCATTATTGTTCCTTATTTTAATGAGGGTATAAATAATACTTTTTATAAAACATTATTAAGAGAAAAATATATTAAAGAAGAAATAGAAGAAAAAATAAGACTATTCTATGTTGCCTTGTCTAGATGCCGAGAAAAGATGATAATGATTGTTGATTTAGATACTAATAAAATATATGACAAGGATGAAGAGGGTTTAATTGAACTGTCTTCTAGACTTGGTTATCGTTCATTTAGAGATATTATATTATCAGTTAAAGAAAGTTTAACCCCATTTATAAGAGATGTTAATATAGAAGATATAGAGCTTAGCCTTGATTATAATATTAAAGTAGATAGTGACTATTCAAAGCGTATTCCAAAGACCTCTATTGTAATTGAGAATGATTTAATTAAGATTGATAGTAAACCACTTAAGGAAGCATCATATTCAAAAAAGATAAATGAATTATTAGATGAAGATACTTTAGAATCTATCGAAATAGGAAAGCATATTCACTATTACTTAGAAACTTTAGACTTTAAAAACCCTGATTTTTCAGTTATTGATTCTAAGTATAAAAATAAAATAATATCTTTTTTAAACCAAGATATGTTAAATGATATTGAACAATCTAAAATATATAAAGAATATGAATTTATATATCAAAATGGTGACAATGAATTACATGGTATTATTGACTTAATGTTAGAGTTTGATGATCATATTAAAATAATAGATTATAAATTAAAAGATATTAATAAAAAAGAATATGAAGATCAATTAAAAGGATATCAAGAATATATAAAAACTATTAGTAATAAAAGGGTAGAGTTATATTTATATTCAATTATTGATGAAAATTATAGAAAAATACAGTAATAAGTGAGGTAAAGTATTATGGATTTTAATGCTATGTTGGCTTTAACCAAGGATTTAAAAACTAAAAATTTAATTATAACAGTTGTAGTTTTGGGGATAATGTATTTTTATTTCTTAAAGAAAAGAAATGATAAGCTGCCTCGATTAATGTTGATATATGCTGTTTTTGATTTTGTTGGATTGTTAGTAATCTTATTTTTTGCATGGGTTGGAATATCAACTGTCATAGTAATTATAAAAACAAAGGAATATGAAAGCTTAATACTACCATTGGCTGTTTTCTTAATTTGTTATAAACCATTGAAAAATATAATATATAGAAACTTTCATATTGGTTCGCAGGGAAGAAGAACAATATTTAAGAGGAGTGAATTAAAGATCATACGTAAGGAAACTAATAGGTATATAATTTGTAGCTTGTTTGCGCTTTTTATAGTGGTAGGGCTGTTAATGCTAAATGTTTGGATGAGGGAAGTTATCATTCACCATCAAACAAGCAGAAACTATGCCGAGGTAACGGGAAGTGTTATTAATGTAGAAACATATCTATCTGAAGATAGAAAGTTATATTTACCCATTTATATGTATACGGTTGATGATGTTAATTACACTGTAAAACCCAAATATAAAACAGAAACACCTTTTCTAAGAGGTGAAACTAGAATTATAAAATATCATCCTAACAATCCCAAAAAGGCTATTGTATTAGGTAGTAAACCACAAACGGCTATTTTAATACCAGCTATTATTTTCCTTTTTACACCTTGGTTTTTTGTTTTATTAATTGCTTTAGAGGATAAAGACAAGTATAAGCATAAGATTGATATAATAATAGGTGTTTGGTTAGGCATCTTAATTATCTGTTGTTGTATGGCATATGATATTATAGCGTATGTCCTAGATACTTATAATCCACTGACTTTGATTGCGAGAGAACCTTTAATTTTAATACCAATAATATTGGGCTTAGCATCATTTGTTATTTTAATCTATGTAACTATTTCTAGATATAAGAAATCAAAACATAATAAAGAATGATTAATATTGTTTAATAAAATAGGGTTTGTTAGACCCTATTTTAATATTTTTTTAACCTTGCTATAATTATATATTGTTACCACTAAAATATTGCTAATGGTTGCTATTATTAGTCCATATATCCCAATTCTAAGCATTGATAATAATGATATCATTGTTATCTTTATAATGGCTCCTATAACAGTGCTCATCATTGCTTCCTTAGCTTTATTCATCGCTTGTAAGGCTGTTGTTAATGGTACTTGAATATAATAGCCTATGAAAAAGGGCGCCATTACTTTTAAATATTCAGCACCGTGATTCGTATTATAAACAATTTTTAATATTAAGTTAGGATAAATCATCAATACAATTGTTACTAACACTCCAATTGTTAACGATATAAACTCAGCTTGTTTTATTTTCGCTTTCACATAAGCAAAATGATTATTTGCATAACTTTTACTAATGATAGGTAATAAAGATGAACTAATAGCTTGTGTAAAGAATGAAGGTATCATTAATAGTGGTAGGACATAACCGTTTAAAACCCCGTATTCATTTAAAATAAAGGTATTTGAATAACCAACTTTAAGTAATATAGAAGTTAAAATAATAGGTTCTAGGAAATAACTTATTGATCCAATTATTCTTGAACCAGTGGTAGGAATACCAATATTTAAGACATCTCTTATAATACCCTTATCTGGAATAATATCCCTCTTTTTAATGGTTACTTTCTTTGGTAAGAAGAAAATCAAAACAATAATGGAAGTTAATTCACTTACAATATTTATTAAGACTAATCCTGTAGCTGTCGCTTGTAAACTATAGACTAATAATCGAGGTGTTATAAGAATAATTAATATTAGTCTAACTATTTGTTCACATATATGTGATATTATATGGGCCATCATTTTATGTTTACCAAAGAAATATCCTCTGACAATACTTGATATACTTACGAATGGTAAAACAAACCCTATAGCTATAAGAGGGTAGAGGGTTCTCTCATCATGCAATAATTTTGATATGATAGGACTTAATATAAAGACAATGATTAGTAAAATGATATTTAAAATAATAGATACAGGAATAGCTGAAAATAGTATTTTCTTACTACTTTGTTTATCCTCTGCTACTAATTTTGAAATAGCGATAGGAAATCCTAGTTGAGCAATATTAATAAATAATATGAAGGTTGGAATAATCAACATATAAAGGCCGATACCCTCATCGCCTATATACCTGGTTGTAATAATTTTGATAATCATTCCTAATAGCTTGGTTATAAGTCCCCCAACAATAAGAATAATTGTTCCTGAAATAAACTTGTTTTTTATCATTTTATCTCCTATGAAATTTTTGAGATTTAAGCTATAATAATATATGTTGAGAAAATATAAAATATTAGGGAGTGTTGTTATGGAATTCAAATCACTTAGTGAATTATATGCTAGGATTAGACCGGCTTTAATTTCCAAAAAGAATGATTTAAAACGAATTGGTATTAACTACATTAAGGAAGAAGATATTTGGAACTGTTTAAAGGAAACAAAATGGGTTAAGACATCTAACTTGTCTTTATCAGAAATGGTTAATGATATCTTTAATTTAGATAATTATAAGGTTGAAAATTATGTAAAAAATAAAATGAATGATATAAAAAGGGAAGTTAATCTTAAAGAAGATGAGGTTACTAATTAGATGGAAGATATGAGGGTGTATATTAATGAAAAAGTTTGTTATTAGATTTAGTTTATTATCTTTAATTGTGGTTTTGATTGGTTTATGTTTTATTCCACTGATGAAGGATACTAAATATGGGTTAGATTTACAAGGTGGTTTTGAAGTTTTATATGAAGTGTCACCACTTGAAGGGAATAAATTAACGCCTGAGATGTTATCCGCTACATATAAAACAATTAGTAGAAGAATTGATGTTTTAGGTGTTACTGAACCTGATATTATCATTGAAGGTGATAGCCGTATTAGAGTTAAATTAGCAGGTATTAAAAATAGGGAAGAAGCGAGAAATATTTTAAGTAGAGCTGCTACGCTTAGTTTTCGAGATACTAGTGATAATTTATTGATGACTAGTTCAGTTTTAAAAGTAGGGAATGTTAAAACTAATTATCAAGAGGGCAGACCTGTTGTTGCTTTACCTATATCTGATGTTGATAAGTTTCATGAAGTTACTAGTTATGTTTCAAAGATGAAAGATAATCGTATTGTAATGTGGTTAGATTTTGTTGAAGGAGAAGATAGTGTTGTTAGTGAACAAAAAAACTGTGGTTCATTGAGTAGTTCAAAATGTTTATCAGCAGCCTATGTATCAC
>JAQVZV010000072.1 GCA_028708005.1 Bacilli bacterium | reverse complement strand
ACAATACAAAAGAATTATTAAAGATGATGGAAATATTGTATTAACTGGATCACAACCATTTACTAGTATGTTGATTATGAGTAATCTTGAATGGTTTAGATATGAATTAATTTGGGAGAAAAGTAAAACCACTCAATTTCTAACTGCTAAATTAATGCCTATGAAGAAGCATGAAAATATTCTGATATTTACTAAAAATCCAATTGCTCCTTCGGTAAAAGATAGATCAACTTATAATCCACAAGGATTAATAAAAATTGATAAACCCAAAGTACAAAAACACAAAAAAGCTTCAAGTTGTATTTCGGGTAGAGGTAATTACGAAGGTAAGGAATTTATAAAGGAATATACAAATTATCCTCATTCATTATTGAGATTTGCTAATGAAGGTAAAACTTTACACCCTACACAAAAACCTTTAGATATGTTTGAATACATAATCAACACCTATTCTAATGAAGAGGATACGGTTTTGGATAATTGTATTGGTAGTGGGACTACTGCTGAAGCATGTATAAATACTAATAGAAATTTCATAGGATTTGATAATGGGAAAGATGATAAAACAAATAGATGGTGGGCAGATATCGCTAACGATAGGATTAAAAACATAATATAAATTAAATAAAACAGTAAACACAAATCCCAATATATAGGACTTTATATTTGAACCAAATACGAATATGGTAATGATATTTTTATTTGACACCTTTTAATAAAAATGATAATATAAATATATAAAAAATGAATAAGGGGAGTTAAATATGATTATCAAATTTAAACAAAAAGACAAATGGTATTCCTTAGAAAAAACTATTCCTAATGCAAAAGAAGGATTAAAAATAATAGTACAAAACTTAAATAAAAATAGGTTTAGTGCTTATATTTTTAAACAATCTAAAGTTAGATATTATTTAAAATCTAAAGAAAAAACAGTAGTAGAAATTATTGTAGTTAAAAATGAAGAAAAAGATTATATTCAATTATGTTTTAAAAATGGAATTGATTCAATACGTGTAGACAATTTAAATGATTTTAATGATGCCTTACTTAGTTGGTATCAAGAGTTTATAAAATATCCAACAACAAGAAGTAAGGGTTATATAAGAAAAGGTATTTACTCTATTGAAGAAATATTAAGTAAAAGAAATTATTTAAATCATACGGAAGACGGAGTTGAGTTTAATGGTGATGTCATTCATATGAATAGTGATAGATATCATACGTTTGCAGAAAAAGGATTAAAATGCGTTTGCTGTGGTATTGAAGGTGTTCATTTTGCTAAAGAACGTGATTGTCATTCAAATAGATGGCATTTTAATCTTTACGCTATTGATTTAGAAGGTAAAGAAGTTTTAATGACAAAAGACCATATTATACCTAAAAGTAAAGGAGGAGAAAATAATTTAAATAATTATCAAACTATGTGTTGTAAATGTAATGTAGCAAAAGGAAATATAATGCCAGAGTAAAATAAATATAGAAAGGAAATATAAATATGAGTTATAATGCATACATAACCAGAATTAAAACAATTAGAAAACATTCCAACGCTGATAGACTTCAGGTTGCTACAGTATTTGGAAATGATGTTATTGTAAGTTTAGATGTTAAAGAAAATGATCTTATGGTTTATTTTCCAACTGATGGTAGACTTAATATTGAGTATTGTAGGAAGAATAAACTTTTACGTGAAAAGGATGCTGAAGGTAATAATGTTGGTGGTTATATGGAAGAGTCGAAGTGTCATGTAACGACCATTAAACTGCGTGGAGAACGTTCAGACGGTTTATTAATGCCTCTAAGTAGTTTAGATAGTTTTACTGATATAAACACTTTAAAAGAAGGAGATACAATTGATATTCTTAATGGAGTATTAATATGTGAAAAGTATATCCCAAGAGGTAGTAAAAACAAGTCAGAAGGATCGCCTAAAGATAAAAAGAAGAAGAAAATTAACACTATTTCTTATCCTTTCTTTGATGAGCATATTGATACTTCTCAACTTGCTTATAATACTCATCAATTTAAAGAAGGAGATTTGTGTTACATTACTCTCAAAATGCATGGCACAAGCCAAAGAACTGCCAATACGTTAAAAGAAGAAAATAAAAGATTGCCTTACTTAATATACAAAGGTTTGAAATTATTAAATATTAATATTAAACCTAAAAAGACTTGGGGTTATGTATCTGGTACTAGGCGAACAGTTTTAAAGAATTTTAATGGTGGTTATTATGGTAATGATAGTTTTAGGCAAAATTGGCATGATTTCTTTGTAGGTAAACTTCGTAAGGGAGAAGAAGTATTTTATGAAGTAGTGGGATATACACAAGGTGATCAAACTATTATGCCTGAATGCAGTAACACAAGAACCAAAGATAAACAATTTATTAAGCAGTATGGTAATGTAACTAGGTTTACATATGGTTGTGATATTGGACAAAACGACATTTACGTTTATAGGATGACTATGACTAATGATGATGGTTCAGTAGTTGAATATCCTTGGCATTTGGTCAAATTGCGTTGTGAACAAATGGGAGTTAAATATTGTCCTGAGTTTGATAAATTTATCTTTACTAATATTGATGATTTAATGAAGAGGGTAAATAATTATTGTGACGGTATTGATCCTGTTGGCAAAACACATATCAGAGAAGGTGTGGTAGTACGGGTAGACAACAAAGAAAAGTTTAGTGCTTTTAAACATAAGAATTTTAACTTTAAGGTATTAGAAGGAATTATTAAAGCCGATGATGTTTTAGATATGGAAGAAGCAAGTTAAGATAAAACTTACTATCTATGCAGAAATAAAAAATATTAAATGAAAGAAGGAACTTATAATGGAAAATAAAGACATAATGGAAATTATTAAACAAAAAATGGCTCAAGAATTTATTGAAGCAATGGATGAAGATTTAAAGAAACAAGTATTAAGTGAAGCAGTTATGAAAGAAATTAAAGGATTATACATTGATAGCACAGTAAGAGATTTATTGAAAGCAGAAGCATTAAAATTTGCTATTGAATATTCTCAAACTGAAGAAGTAGCAAACGAATTAAAAATAAAGGCAAAAGAAGTAGTTGATGATATGATGAATGGAATTTTAAAAACTTTAGGCAAAGAATTAGAAGATCATATAAAAAGCAAATATAGAAGGTTATTTACTAATGAAAATAAGTATGGAGATGTAAGTTAATACCAAAGTTTGATTTTACATTAAATATATAATATAATAATAAAGGAGATTAATATGTTAAGAAAAATAAAATCACTATGGAATAAACATCAATATTCTAAAGAATATGAAAAATACGAAGATACATATGAATTTATTTGGGGAATCAAATCAGCAAACGATCTGTCTTATAGTGAAGCAAATTTATATACAATGAATGATATAAGTATTACTTATGATAAAGAATCAAAAATGTATTCAATAAGCATAAAAACGATATATTATGAATTTACTAATGGTAAAGATGGAGAAAAGTCATATATTAAACATCTATTTGATAGATTGACTGAGTGGATGATTGCCCAAGGGTATAGTATTAATAAAGAAGTAGATATATATGATGTGTTTACTGCTGGTAATAACATCAATACTGAATATGAATCGATAGAAGATTTGTATTCTAATTTTAAGTTTTTGGTTGAAGGATTTTGTGATTGAGTATGAACAATAATGAATTTCTAACAAATGATTATCATTTAGATTTGGATAGGGCATATGAAGAAATTGAATTTTTGTATTATGAATATGGGAAAGAAGATGATAAAAATTTAAGTGATGATGCAATACAGTTAAAGAAAGATATTTTGACGTTTGTTTATAAAGTTAAAATGTTATAAAACCCCGATTTTGTGTTAAGTGAAAGGATGAAATACAGTGACTGATTTTTTAATTGAAGTTCAACCAACAGATCCATTAATATCATTATGGAGTAATGAGGAAATTATGGTTACAATAAAAAATGATATGACTATAGAATATGGAGAATCTTATAACCCAGATGAAGCTGCAACAATATTCTGGGAGGCAATTTTATTAAATGGGATGAAGGTAAAAAAGTTAAAAGAAGAGAATGAAAAATTAAGAGAATACAAATATAGGTATGAATCGTTGTGTAAATAATATAATCAAAGTCTAATTTGATATTGAACGAAAGGAGAATTAAATATGATTATACGATATCATGATGTAGAAAAGGGCAATGATCTTAGGGATATTGATTGTCCAATTGAAGAAATGTATGATTATTTAAAAACATTAAGACAAGTAGATACTATAGAACTTAGTGGGAATTCTAATTTTGTTCTAGATTTTATTTCAATACTTCCTGCCGATGATGTAATAATGGTTTTTCTTA
>JAQVZV010000071.1 GCA_028708005.1 Bacilli bacterium | reverse complement strand
AAACCTAGGCTTAATAAAAGAAGGATATAAAGCAGACATAATTGTTGTAAAACTACTGAATCAACCAATCAATAATCACTTCGTTGCATTATTAACTAACGATCTTGAAGTCTTAACTACTATCGTTAATGGTGAAGTGTTAATGTTAAATAAAAAATTAACTATCTAAAGTAGCAATTTAAAAACCAAATCCTAAAACATGCTCATATATGCATGTTTTTTTATATTTTACTAATTTAAGGGGAGAAGTAAGAACTTCGGCGAAAAAGATATATAGGGAGGTGGCATATGAAAAAAATATTATTATGTTTAAGCTTTATGCTGATGATTATAAAAGTTGATGCTTTTGAGATAGGAGAATGGACGGATGAAGTGATTGAAGATCCTAATATCATTGTTCAAGCAAGTGAGGTTAGATATCAATGGTATGAAAATGTTGCTGAATTTGCGCCCGATTATTATATTGAAGGTGAAAATGATCCTCAATACCCATATATCTTTCGTTATAATTATAGTGAAACAGAGTGGAGTTCTTGGGATGAAGAGGTGCCCTTAAACAAAGCAAATAGAGAAATTGAAATTTGGAATACCGGGAGATACCGTACATTAAGACCAATAAGATATTTATTTTTTAATAATGTTAAAGGTGGCTTTTTAACTTTCAGAATTGCTGAACTTAATATTCTGATTAATAACATTCCAATCGATGTTGAGATGATTTGTACTAACTGTAGTCAGAGTTTCAATGTTGATGTTACTGATGGGTTATTGACTGATGCAGCTTATATAAATGATGGTGGTAGTTTAATGATTGATTTAAGAGATTATTATGGAATAGACGAAATAGCGATAGAGCTTTTTATGTATGATGATACACCTAATATTAAAACATTTGACCTTTACTATAATGAGGGAGATAGCATATCAGATCGAAATTATGCTCGCAAGGAAATTATATCATATGTAATATCTTCAAATCCTTCACTACCAGAAAGATATTTTATAATGGCTAATAGTAGTTTTATTGTTAATCCTGTGTATGACGACTGGATTTATATTGATGGTATTGTTAATGCTACATACTATAGACAAATGCAATTTCTAAATATGTATCGTTATAAGGATATAAAATATAGTTATTATAAACCAGTTCGTTCATATGTAGATGGCTATTATGTTCAATATGATGATCCTGGTTATATGAAGGATGAAGATAGTGCTAAAACGTTTTATTTATACCAATATAACTCAATAGAAGAAGATAGTGATAATAACTTAGTAGAGTTGGATAAAGATGAACCAGATCAACCAACAAGTGTAAATGATAGTGATGAACCAATAGATAAGTCTCAAGGCATGAAACCACAACCAATAAAGACGAGCAATACTATGGATAGTAATGATTCAACTTTATTGAAGGATAGTGAAGACAATAGTTATGAAGATGAGTTATTAACAGAAGAAAAGATAGAAGACTTGTTAGTTATTAATGATTATCCTAAAAAAGCTATGCATAAGAAAAATACTTTTTTAGAGAAAAGGAATATATTTAATAATAAATTGTTATTACTATCGGGAATATTATTTGCTTTTTTGATAATAATATTGGTAAGATTAAGACATCATAATTTGTCACATCAAAAATAATTCTACTTTTGTCGAAACCCTTTATTATTAAAGGGTTTATGTTTTAATTATAAATATGGAGGACATACTATGCTTGATATTGATATGGAATACACAAAAGGAATATTATTTGTAAGACTAAAGGGTAAATTATCAATTGACAATTGTATTATATTGGATAATGAATTAGGAAGATTAGTAGACGGTAATAATGTTAGATTTGTTACCTTTAATGTCTTTGAATTAACTTATATTGATATGAATGGAATAAAAGCTATCTTAAAATATAATGCTGCGTTATCTAAAATAAAGGGTAAAGTATTAATTTGTGGTGTTAATAATGAAGTGGTTAGATCTCAATTAAATAGAAAGGTTACTCGTTATATTTTAGAAACGAAAGATGAATTGAGCGCGATAAAACATATTAATTTAGGAGGCTATATATGAGAATGGAATGTAATACCGAGTTAAATGAGGTTATTTTAGATAATCAAAACTTAATCCGCGCTTTGTCTAGCCAATATGATTATCGCTTACGTGATGATTTGTTTCAAGTTGGGGTAATAGGGATGATTGATGCTTATTACCATTATGACGCTAGTCGGAATACTAAATTTTCTAGTTATGCGTATCCTTATGTATTAGGCGAAATGAAGAAGTTTGTTAGGGAGGATCGCAATATAAAAGTAAGTCGAGATATAATATACCTTTGTTCTAGAATTGAAAAAGCAAAAGATATTTTAAGGCAAAGGTTACACCGAGAGCCACTAGTAGATGAATTGTCGCCTTTTTTGGAAATTAGTGAAGGTAAAATAATTGAAGCTTTACAATTTAACTCCTATATTAAAAGTATTGATGAGCCTATAAACCGCGATGGTAGGGAATTGACTATCAAAGATGTTGTGGGTGTTAATGAACACTATGATAAGTTAGATCTAATTTGTTTACGTGATGAGCTTAACAAATTATCGCCTAAGGAAAAGGGGGTTATTGAAAAGCGATATTTCCAAGATTTAACTCAATCTGAAACAGCAATGATGATGGGTTTAACACAAGTTGATGTGTCGAGGACCGAACGAGATCTAATCAAGAAATTAAAAAATAAATTACAATGATTAAATCGTGTTTTATATAACGCGATTTTTTAAGTGTATACATAATTAATCATGTATATTTTTATAGGCTATGCTATAATGTAAGTATCGTATATTTGTATACAAAGAGAGGTGACAATGGGTATTTACTCAGCATTGTTATGAAAAAGTACACTAAAGGAAATGACGTTTCTTATACACTCGGCGTTTTTCCAACTATTGAATTAATTAAAAACAAACCTAATTTAATTGAAAAGATTATCTTTTCAACTAAATTGGATATAAGTGAAAATGTCAGAAATGAAATATTAGATTTTTGCCATAAGCATAGTGTTAAATATGAAATTGATGATAAAATAATTAACAAACTAAGTGATAAGGATAATTGCTATGTTATTGGGGTTTACAGGATAGAGAAAATGTCATTAGACAAAAATGAACCTCATATAGTATTGGTTAATCCTTCAAATATGGGCAATTTAGGAACTATTATTAGAACTGTTTTAGGCTTTGATTTTAAAAATATAGCTATAATAAATCCGGCGGTTGATATAAATAATCCTAAAGTAGTTAGAGCTTCAATGGGGGCCTTATTTAATATTAATTATAAATATTATGATTCTTTTGAGCAATATAAAAGTGAGTATCCAAATCATCCAATATATACTTTTATGTTAAATGGCGATAATGAAATAAAGGATATTGAAATAAATGGAGGTATATATTCGTTAGTTTTTGGTAATGAGGCTAGTGGATTGTCTGCAGACTATATGGATGAAGGGAAGAGTATTGTTATTGAACATACGAAGAACATTGATTCTTTAAATTTAACAGTTGCTGTAGGTGTCGCTACTTATGAGTTTTTCAATAAGATGAGAAATAAATAGTGACTTTAAATTGTTGAATAACTAGATTAATAATGTTATAATTTGTTTATTAGTAAAGGAGCATGGTATGAGCAGAGTTATTAAAATCCTTATTGGAGTTATTGTTCTTTTTCTTTCATTAGTAGTACTAACTTTTAGTTATTATGTTTTTCAATTAACACCTACATCTAATGAAGAAACGGTTGTCGAAGTTGAAATTCCGAAAGGTGCAACAGGTATTAAGGTTGGAGAAATTTTAAAAGAGCATGATCTTATTAGAAACGTGATGGTTTTTAAGATGTATCTTAAAATTCATAATATAAAAAGTATGAGTTATGGTGTTTATGAATTAAATAAAGCGATGGGTGTTAAACAAATTGTTGATATTATTGCAGAAGGTAAGGTCGTTTCAAATGATATTGAGATTTCATTTATTGAAGGGCAAAATATAAGAGCGTATGCTAAAACGATTGCTAATAATACCAATAATAGTGAAGAAGATGTTTTTCGTTTACTTAAGGATGAAAAATATATTGATAGTTTAATAGATGAATATTGGTTTTTAACTGATGAAATAAAAAAAGAGGATATATACTATCCGTTGGAAGGATATTTGGCGCCCAATACCTATAGATTTGCAAGTAAAGACGTTACGGTTGATGAAATATTCAAACGTTTGTTAAATCAAATGGACAGGGTATTAACTCCTTATAAGAATAATATAAAAGACTATACCATTCACGAATTCTTAACATTAGCTAGTGTTGTTCAAAGTGAAGGTATTGGTGATGAAGATTGGCCAAGTATTGCTAGTGTATTTTATAATAGGTTAGATCAAAAAATGTCTTTTGGAAGTTGTGTTACAGCATGTTATGCTGCTAAAATTGATTCATGTACATCTAGCAAT
>JAQVZV010000070.1 GCA_028708005.1 Bacilli bacterium | reverse complement strand
TTTAAAGAAGCTGCCTTTGGAACAGAAAGAACCATTAAGATAGATACCGATGAACAGTGTTCTGAATGCGACGGCCTTGGTGGACACGGAGAAAAAAAATGTGATAGATGTCATGGCAGTGGCACAATAACAGCTGAACAACGTACTCTTTTTGGAACGTACCTTACAAAGACTACTTGTCCAAACTGTAACGGTAAAGGGTATAGTTATGATAGAACTTGTTCAAAATGTCGCGGCAAAGGACGCGTTAAGACAACCAAAGAAATTGTTGTTAAGGTTCCTGCAGGGGTCGATGAAGATAGTCAATTAAGATTAACTGGTAAAGGCGAAGCAGGGTATAATGGTGGTCCTAATGGTGATGTATATATTGGCTTCACAATCGATAAACACCCACTTTTTGAAAGAATTGAAAATGATGTTTATTTAGAATTACCAATTACGGTAGCAGAAGCTATTTTAGGCACCAAAAAGGAAATACCAACCTTATATGGTGAAGTCGTTTTAACCATTCCGGCAGGTACTCAAAGTGGCACTAAAATGTTGTTGAAAGATAAAGGTATAACTAATGTATCAAGCAAACGAAAAGGTAATATGTACGTTGTTATCAATGTTGTTATTCCAAGTAAAATTGATCGCAAACAAAAAGAAATAGTGGAATCTTTATCACAAACAACACTTGATAATCATGATGCTTTTAATAAATATTATAAGAATTTAAAAAGGAACAGTTGACTTAACTGTTCCTTTAATTTAGATAAACATTTTCTTCATTAATGAAGGATGCAAATTGTTCTTTAAAAGCTGTTTTTTCCTTTGCTAAAACATCAGGATATATACTTTGACAAGTAGATACCGCTTGCCATATATGTTTAAACTTAACGACAGGACTATTATCAAAAATAGCAAAAGAGAAAACTTTACTTAAAAGAGCAAAAGATACGTCAGGATATCTTGATGTTGTTTCAAACATTCTCTTATATTCACTTGTCATATTAACGAGAAAAGTAACAACCTTTTCAATAACAAATGGTGAGTAATCAAATTTCACCCCCGTTTTTTTCTCAATTCTTGGTAAACTTCCAACCAATATTTTAACAGTAGTTTCAGGTGTTGGCTCAGCCACTTCTATTTTTTCAAAACGTCTTAAAAAAGCCCTATCACGAACCAGGTAATGATCAAATTCATCACTTGTTGTAGCACCTATTATTTTTATGCTACCACGGTCTAGGCCAGCTTTTAACATATTAGCAAAGTCTAATGAACTGTTTTCAGCACCCGTACCAATAACATTATGAATCTCATCAATAAACAAAATGGTATTCACTTGTTCCTTTAATTCATCAACCAGTGTTTGTAATTTAATCTCTTCAGTACCATCATTAGTTGTTTTACCAATTAAGGCTGATATATTTATCTTTATAATTTTATATTTCTTTAAGATATCTGGAACATCGCCCTTTTGTATTTTATACGCTAATCCTTCAACAATCGCCGTTTTACCAATCCCTGGTTTACCAACTAAGATAGCTGATTTATCAGGAATAAGAAGGGCTAAAATCATTTTTTTAATTTCTTCATCTCTCGCAATAGCAGGATTCGTAACATAAATCCCCGCTGTCATATCCTCACCATAGCGTTCTATCATTGTTAACCTTTTAGGTTCCTCATTGATTGAAAAATCTAAAATTTCTTCTTCCATAATTATCGCTCCTATCATATATATTATATCATAAATCATTAAGCATATTATATACGCTTTACATCTTTACTTGAATTATCTACATAACAACTATATAATTAGATTAGGTGATGATTATGCAGAGATATTTCGCGCTTAATGACAAGTTAGAATTGAATACTTCAGATATCTATCATATGCATAAAGTAATGCGTATGAAAAAGGGCGATAAAGTAGAAGTTATTTATGATGGTAATATCCATCTTTGTAAAATTAAGGAATTAAGTGTAAACAATGTAAAGCTTGATATTGAACAAACGGAATCTGTTGATAATCAATTGCCAGTTAAAGTATCAATCGCCATTTCACTTGTTAATGAACAAAAATGGAATTATATTCTCCAAAAGACAACTGAGTTAGGCGTGAGTGAAATCATACCTTTGCAATTATCAAGAACCCTTATAAAGATTGATGAAGATAGATATATGAAAAAAATGGATCGCTGGTTAAAAATATGTAAAGAAGCAGCAGAGCAATCACATCGTATCGATATCCCTAGTATTTCTAAAATGATGACAATTAAAGATTTAATAGAAACTAACTATGATTTAAAAATAGTTTGCAGTACTAGTAATGAGTCAATAAACTTAAAACAAATATTATCAAAAGATGAAAAGTGTGGTAGAATATTAGTAGTTATTGGGCCTGAGGGTGGAATATCGCCAGCAGAAGAAACAATGTTAGTTAAAAATGATTTTATTAAGGCATCATTAGGAAATTTTATTTTAAGAGTAGAGACAGCACCATTATTTGTGTTAAGTGCTATAAATTATGAATTAATGAGGTGAAGTGGAAATGTTTGTAGGAGTAAATATTAAATTATTGATTAATGATTTGTATGCATCTTATGAGGCGTTGCCAGATGAGGCTAAATTAATAATATATATCATTTTAATTCTAATTTTTATAGCAACTATTCTTCTTATAATTATGCTAGAACAAAGAAGGTTAAACAAAAAGATTGTTAACAAACGCGTTAAAGTAGAAGATACAACGGAAATTCTAGATTTAGATATCAATGATATTGATGAAACAAATGAGAAAACACGTAATTTAAAAGAAATCACAGATAAAATACAAGCTGCGTTAGATAATGAAAATATTGATTTAACCAAGTATGAACAAGATCAAGAAGAAACATCTATCATCAGCTATGCTGAATTAATGAAATCTGTCGGTAAAAAAGTAGACACACCAGAAAAAGACTTTTCATTACCTGATTTAGTTCACAAGATTGAAGTAGATGAAGAAATTGAAAAATCCGAACCTTATATTAAACCAGTTGAAAAACCAGTTGACGATACGAAATTTAAAACATCTGTCTTTATCTCACCAATTTTTGGTATTCAAGAGCCAAACAAAAATAATATAAAAGAGCAGCCAGTTATTAATGAGGTTAAAGAACCAACTTATCGGTCAGATAATCTAAAAGATGAAGAAGCATTTTTAAATAACTTAATTAATTTTAGAAAAAATTTAGATTAACCCCTTGGGGTTTTCTTTTTTGGAGGCAAAAATGAAAGTAGCATTTTATACACTTGGATGTAAAGTTAATTTATATGAAACACAAGCTGTTTTAAACTCATTTAAAAACAAGAATTATGAAATCGTAGCGTTTGAAGATAAAGCTGACATATATGTGATAAACACATGTACAGTTACCCACATGAGCGCTTCTAAAAGTCGTAAGATTATCAGAAGTGCTATTAAAAAGAATGAAGATGCTATTGTGGTTGTAATGGGGTGCTATGCTCAAATGAACAGCAGTGATGTAAAAGAGATGTTGGGTGTCAATATTGTAGTGGGAACTAATGATCGAAATAAAATCGTCTCATTAGTTGAAGAATATATCAAGACTAAACAAAATGTAAATATTGTTGGTAATATAGATGATATCCCTTTTGAAGATATGGAAGTATCATTTTTAGAAGGTAAAACAAGAGCTTTTGTAAAGATTGAAGATGGTTGTAATAATTATTGTAGTTATTGTATTATCCCTTATACAAGAGGAAGTGTTAGATCAAAGAAAAAAGACCTAGTCTTAAAAGAAATTACTAATTTAGTTAGTAATGGGTATAGAGAAGTAGTTTTAACAGGTATTCATACAGGTAACTATGGTTCTG
Source organism: Bacilli bacterium (assembly GCA_028708005.1). Classification (GTDB taxonomy): domain Bacteria; phylum Bacillota_I; class Bacilli_A; order RF39; family UBA660; genus UBA5348. Next base: position 712 of record JAQVZV010000070.1, on the reverse strand, counting down.
ATTTTAAAGATTACACCTTCGCCAACTTATTATCAGAAGTTATTAAGATAAAAGGCTTAGAAAGGCTTAGAATATCATCAATTGAGATAACTGAATTAAATGATGATGTTTTAGATATACTAAAAAATAGTAAAGTTATCGCTAATCATTTGCATATTCCACTACAAGCTGGTAGTGATGATATCTTAGTCGCAATGAATCGTAAATATAATAAAGAATACTTTAGAAATAAAATAAATCAAATAAGATTAATCAGAAACGATATTGCTATTACAACTGATGTTATTGTAGGCTTTCCAGGGGAAAGTGATGCCCATTTTAAAGAAACATATGATTTTATTAAAGAAATAGGTTTCGCAGGACTACATGTTTTTCCTTATTCAAAAAGGGAAGGGACGAAGGCTGCAACTATGGATAATCAAATAGATAAGATGGTAAAGAAAGATAGAGTTCACCAACTTATGAAACTCTCTTTGGAATTAGAACGTAATTATATGATGGCATTTAAAGATAAAACAGTTTCCTTTATAGCAGAAACATATGAAAATGGTTATTTAATAGGTCATAGTTCTAATTACTTGAAAATCAAAGCTTTGGGTGAAGAACATAATATTGGATGTATGTTGACAGCAACTATTAAAAAAATCGAATATCCATATTGTATTGCCACAATTATTAAGCATAATTAAAGTATAATAACCTGCAAAAGTGT
>JAQVZV010000069.1 GCA_028708005.1 Bacilli bacterium | reverse complement strand
TGTTTGGAAAAAGATAAGCACCTGCTACTAACATTAGCAATACCAATAAACCAAAATAGAGATTTAACAATTTGTTTGTCATATAGTTGAAATATAGAGTGAAATTAGGAATTTGTCAAATTAAAGTCTTGCCAAGCTTTTGTAAAAATCAATTTCAGAGATTAGCCCTTTAGAATAAAGGGATTCTAATCCTGCGACATAGTCTCTTCTAATCTCCGCAAAAGACAGTTCTGTGTCGTATATTCTAACATCATCTATTAAACCATTAAAATACCTGCCATGATAATTAATAGCTCCAACCGTAACATCATTACCAGTAGTGTAAAGTAATTTTTGATTTCCGCTTATTGTTGAGCTATTTTTTAATTCTCCATCAAGATATATCTTTTGACTTCCAGTACTAGAATTGTATGTTCCGACAACATGTTGCCATTTATTAACAATAGCCGTATTTGAAGCGGTATGTATTTCAGACCACTCCGAAACTTCTAAGTGTACATACCAAGTCCAATAACCCGTATTTCTTTCTTGGATTTCATAACCAAGATGAGCATCAATAGCGTCATGATAATTACCATCCTTAACAGACGCTGGATTAAGCCATATAGAAACCGTGATGGTATCTGTTGGCTTAATATTAGAACTATTTCCTAAATTAACATAATCACCCCCATCAAAACTCATACATCCATCGCTAACACAGTTATCTTTTGTTTTTAAAGTAGGATAAGTAGTTACTGTTACTCCATCCCCAAGAGTTCCTGTGTTACTTCCCCATGCATCAGGAGTCGTCACTCCGCTTATCTTATCAAGCTTCCATTCAGAAACTAGATTAAGAAGCATGCTATTTTTTACGCTATCGTCAAAAGACTTTAATTTGGTAATGTTCGCCTTAGTAATAGAAGAAGTCGTAGAGATAATAATAACCCCGGCTAAAATACCAATAATGACAATAACTACCAATAATTCGATTAAGGTAAATGATTTATTTTTCATTAATCATATTATAGTTTATGTAAAAACTATTGTAAAGAAAAGTTTTTATTCTTTTCCGTCAACTTCTTTGTTTAATCTTTCGAAGAATTGTTCCATAAAAGCGTGTCTTCCTTCAGCAATTCTTCTTCCTTCCTTGGTGAATAATTTATCTTTAATATATTTTAATTTAACTTCATATTCTCTCCACGCAGTATCATCTGAAGAGAATTCTTCTGTTTTAACTACATCAACCTCTTTGTTGTGAACTTTAGCTCCAATGTGTCCAGCATAAGAAAAAGCTCTACCAATTCCAATAGCTCCAATAGCATCTAATTTATCAGCATCGTACAACACCTTTGCTTCAAGAGTCTCTGGAACGTTTTCGTTTCTATATCTATGTGCTTTTATGCAATGACATATTTTTTCTATTTTTTCGGAAGGATAATTATATCTTTCAAGTATTTCTTTAGCTAAAATAGCTCCTCTTTCCGCGTGGTCAATAATTCCATCATCATCTTTTCTTCCGATGTCATGCAAAATTGCCGCTAAGGATAAAATCTCTAAATCAGCACCTTCTTTTTCTCCAATAGACAAAGCTAAATTAAACACTCTTTCTGTGTGCTCCCATTCATGGCAAGAATTAATAGAAATTAACTCTTTTTGTACGATTGATTTTACTTCTTCTAATAAATCCATATAATTACTTTTTATAAGCTAGATTATTTAGTCTTTGTTCGTATTCTTCTTTTGAAATACTTCCACTTTCTAATAAATTCCTTATCCCTGAAAAATATTCTTCTTTTACTTCTGAAATTGAAATTTCTTTTTTATAAATCTTAAAATCATCAATAATGCCTTTCATCCAATAAGTAGTATATTTCCCTATACTAAATTTAGTATTGCTAGATCTTCTCAAATCTTTTCCCAATCCAACTTGAGAATTGTAAACAATTTCCCCATCTATATAAAGTTTCAAATAATCCGTGTCATCGTTATATGAAAAAGTTATTAATCTCCAGTTATTATACATATTTTTATTAGCTTCAATAGCTAAATAATCCTTACTTAAATCTGTAAAATACAAACCTAACTCTATTTTATCATTATAAACAACTCCTTGATATATACTTAAAGCGTTTGAGGAAGGATCTAAAATTTCCATAATGCCTGCTGTCGATAAATCACGATTGCTATAAACACCACCCGTATACCTACAACCTCCTCTTAAATTTACCCAATAAGAAATTGTAAAATTAGAACTAGAAAAATCAAAATTACTGTTGACATAAAGCCTATTAAGATTGGTGGCGGAATCATTGATAAAATCTATACATTTTCCAGAAAAACAATCATCTCTGGATTTTAATATTGGACCATTTTCAACATTTAAACTTATGGACCCCCAATCATTATCAACTACAGTTTCGTTAGGTAATGGCTCGTCAACTACTCCGATTATATCATCAAAACTATATCCATAAGATATGTCTGATAACATAGAATTTTGAAGAGTGCTTGAAAAAGCTTGCGCCTTAGCAAAGTTAGCTTTATCTATTGAAGAACTCACAGAGACGATAATTACACTAGCCAAAATACCGATGATGACAATAACTACTAATAATTCAATTAAGGTAAAAGATTTATTTTTCATAAGCTAAATTGTTTAATCCTTGTTCATATTCTTCTTCTGAAATGCTTCCCTTAGCTAAAAGAGAATCAAGTCCTGCTATATATTGTTGTTTGATTTGAGCAGAAGATAAGGCTGCACTATATATACGAACATCGTCTAACAAACCTTTCCAGTACTCTCCAACACTATTATTTCCAGACCACCCGATAGTCAAACTATTACTACTAGCAATATAAGGAGATCCTCCATCTGTTTGGATAATACCATTTAAATATAAAGATAAAGATTTTTCGTCATTAACACCCACAGCATATATCCATTTACCAGCATTAAAAACCCCAGAAACGCCAAACCAATTAACGCCATCATAATATCCAAATCGAATGGCATTGTTCGAATAACTAAGAGCATTCCTGTTTGAATTAGAAATATTTTTACCAACAATTGTGGGGCGATTCACCCCAACTAAATTATCAGAATAAATCCAAGCCGCAAAAGTATATGTGCCTGCGTAAGTAATAAAATCCAAGTCTGCATTATTTCCACAATTAATATAATCATCTACTCCATCAAAATACATACACTCATTAGTAACACATTCTGATTCTGTTTTTGTAGTTGGATATGTTGAAGGTGTTACCCCGTCCCCTAAAGTTCCCGTATTACTGCCCCAAGCATCATTAGCATTGCCATCTAACTTCCATCTCGAAACCATATTAACACCTAATTCATTTTGGATACTGTTTTCAAATGCTTTTGATTTGGTGATATTAGCTTTATCAATCGAAGAATTTACAGAAACAATAATTACACCAGCCAAAATACCGATGATGACAATAACTACCAATAATTCAATTAAAGTAAAAGATTTATTTTTCATAAGCTAAATTGTTTAATCCTTGTTCATATTCTTCTTCTGAAATGCTTCCCTTCGCTAAAAGAGAATCAAGTCCTGCTATATATTGTTGTTTGATTTGAGCAGAAGATAAAACTGCATTATATATACGAACATCATCCATTAAAGCACTCATATCAGAATTACTACCATATTTTCCAATAAGAAGCGGGCTAGCATCACCAGTAATTATTAATTTAGAAGAAATATTATATGAATCTTTTAAACTCCCATTAACATAGGTTTTTCCAACATCACTCCTATCAAAAGTTACTACAACATGTGACCACGCTCCTCGAGGAAGTAAAGCGTTACTTGGCGTTCCGACCCTTCCTTGTAATGCAACAGATACCCCGTTGCTTTCACGAGAGATTCCCCACCCGTTTGTTCCGTGAAAACCCATTCCTTTTGTTATAAATGCCCATGTTCCAGCACTGTAAAAAGTCCAAAAAGAAACCGTAAAATCTCCTGTTTCAAATCTAAACACATCACCGTAAGTAATATAATCGTCAGCCACACCGAATGAATAGCATCCTCCATAAACACATTCTCCCGACGCTTTTGTCTTGTAAGTTGCTCCAACAACCGTTCCATCATTATTTCCCCAAGAATCTTCTGCGTCTCCTTCATCAAAAGTCCACTCAGAAACCAAGTCTCCCAATAATTCATTTTGAACCGTACTTGAGAAAGCTTGTGCTTTAGCAAAGTTAGCTTTATCAATCGAAGAATTTACAGAAATAATAATTACACCAGCCAAAATACCGATGATGACAATAACTACCAATAATTCAATTAAAGTAAATGATTTATTTTTCATTAAGAATATTATAATCTATCTAAAAAATTATGTAAAGAAAAAGCTTCCTAATGGAAGCCTTAACTCTTATCCAAATTTAGGATAACAACATTTTTTATACTTTTTCCCCGAACCACATGGGCAAGGATCGTTTCTATTAACTTTAGTGCCCGCACCATTAACAACTACTTGCTTTACCTCTTCTTGTGGTTGTGCTGTTATTCTTGCTTTTAAAATAGCATCGATAATCATTTTATCCATTACTGCAACCAACTCTT
>JAQVZV010000068.1 GCA_028708005.1 Bacilli bacterium | reverse complement strand
ATATAAAAACCGGCAGCAAGTAAACTGCATAATGAACCCTAAATAATTTGACGACACCATGATTTCTTCCTTAAAATGCCTTCATTTAATTTGACTAATTCGGCATCAAATAATTTGGAAATCAACACAATACCGTTCTCTTTAATAACTTGATAAAATCTATCTAATCTATTGACTAAGTTGTCACTCATTCCTGCGTTAGCTTCATCATCGATTATAATTAAGTCTATGTTTTTATTCCTAAAAATAATACGAGCTACCTGGTCTTTTAAATTAGCATTGCCTGAAAAACCATAATTTAATATTTCACAATTTAATTCTCTAGAAATTATATTACTATAAGATAGCCCTGGTCTTGAAGCACTTGCTCCTTGGGTAATTGAAGTCCCATAAAGTAATATTGTTTTATTATATTATTATCTAGTAATTTAACTAAATCTCTATTTATTGTTGGTCTAGAATAAAGGTCTTCTCCAATCAATATATGTATATCACTCGGAGATAAAGAATCGTTTTTTTCTAATATGTTAATTATTTTAGCTTGTCTTTCATTTAATTTCATAAGACACCCCTCATTTTTATATTTTAATCTTATCGTTATTTTAACATACTTTATCAATTAAAGATATAATCTTTAAGTAAAAGGGCATATTCTAATATTTTTATAAAAATTAAAGAAAGTAAAATGTAATCGTGTAAAACTCAATTGTAATCGTGTAAAACCAACTTGTAATCGTGTAAACAAAACTATACTTTTTACTAAAAACACTGGTTTTAACTATATTTTTACCTATTTATCATTTTAAACATTTAGTTCTGGCCAGTGAATATAGGAGAAATTCCCCTATCTGCCAACAAAAAAAGGCTTGATACTAATTGTATCAAACCTATTCTACTAACTTGGGTTGCATGACCTATTTTAATACAATTACGCACCCCTAGCGAAATTTACGCACCCTTATCCTGTTTTTACGCACCCTTAGAAAAGCGGCTTAACAAAGGGATCATTAAAAAGTGCTGTTGTATTTGTTCTATAAAGTCAAGCCCTTTTGTTAAAACAAAAAATTGGTGAAGTCCCAAGAAGGTTCATCGTGGTTCATTATGGTTCATTTTTTTACAATTGATTTGAATCATCTCGATGCCTTCCTTATGCCACCTTTTTATGGTTGATAAACTATAATACATCTTCTCTGTAATCTGATTAAAGCTTAGAAGACTTATGTACCTTAACATCAACACTGACTTTTGGTTTTCATCACTCAATGCTTCAATGACTGTTATAACCTCAGCTCTTTTTTCATCGAGTTGTCTTTCTACCTCTTTCATTTCTGCTTCAAGGTCCATGAGTTTTATTAGCCATTTGACAAATGGTGCTTCTAGATTTCTTGTGCAGTCCACTCGTTCTCTGGTGAAGTCTTGAGATGGGATGGAATTAGCTAACGCTTCGTACTCTTCAGCACGTAGCTTCATCATATCCTCTTTTCTAAAGTAATCTTTATAGTAAAGTTGAAACAAAATAATCTATTTTTTCTATCGATAAATTACTCGCATTGTTTTGTTTGTCAAGTTTAGGTATTTCTGATTCTGGAGATTTAGTGACTAGTTTTATAATAATTCGGTCTAATAACTTCATCTTATTATAAGAAATTTCCCCACCAAAGCAATCCTTTGCAATCGCGACTTCAGTAAGTTCTTTTGGAAAAGAGTTAATTAACTGTTGTTTAGCCTTTTCTCCTGTAAACATACAACAAATAAATAGACCCATTCTTTTTTTCGCTAAAACTTTTACGTGCCTCCGGCAAAACGCTTTAATCTGTCGCTGGATCTTGCCCATATAAATGGAACCACCGATAATGATGGTGTCATAAAACCCGATATCTTCAGGGGCATTTTTTACATTAACAATTTCGGTATTCTTTATTTTTTCTTGAATTAATTGGGCACACTTTTCCGTGCATCCATATTTCGATTCATAGACGATCAATGTTTTTAATTCTCTTTTATTGGTTGACATTTATTATCGCTCCTTTTATCCTAAAATATCATAATAATAAATATCAAGATTAACATCCTAAATTGAAAAAAGCTGGATTGTTAATCCAGCTGTAAATTTTCGAATTTTACTTTCGATCTTTGATTGCATCAATCGGCCTAAGCCTTGCAATTTTATTAACTGGGAAATAACTTGATAGGGTAGCAACGAAGGTACTAACTAGTAATAGTACAAGTATTTGACGAATACCAAAATTTAAAAACGTCAAAAGGATATTGTATTCTCTTCTTAAAAATAAATTGATGTAAATAACTGCTCCTATTGTAAGGGATGTAGCTAAGACGAAACTAATTAAAGCAATTATTAAAGCTTCCTTCAAGAAGATACTAAAAACATCCTTACTTCTTGCTCCCAGGGCTCTCAGAATCCCAATTTCCTGTTTTTTATTAGTAACGGAAATGCCAATAAAGTTAAGTAGTAACAATGAGGCGAAAGCTGCTAAGATTATACTAATTATTAGGAATACATTTTTCAAACTAACAATTGATTGATTAAACAAATCGAGCAAATATAAGACTTCATTTGAAATAATTATTTTTGTTTCACTTTTAGTTCCAAAATATTCATTACCTAAGCGCTTTAAAGTATCTATTGGTATATTCCTCAAACTACTAAAAGCAGCCACAATTATCTCAAAATCATCTTGGTTCGAAACATCGAGCTTTTTTAAGGGATTTTCCCTACCAAAGATGGACAAAGTATCTTCATAAATAACCCCCGCAAGAGAAATATTCATTTGATCAGAAGATTGATCCAATCTATTGTAGGCAGTTAAATGAATGGTTATTTCGCTAAACAGTTGGTTATATTGAACGAACCTAGCCTTTCGGTCAATTATCTCATTTACTCTTATATACTCTTCATTTTTATCGCCAATTAAGTAATCCATAAAATCCCGATATAGGCGTTCCTCGCCAACCACTTCGATTATATATTCATCTAAGGTTAATTTCCCGTCTTCAGGTTGATCTTGATTGTAATAAAACTGTTCTTCAATATAACGCGATTCTTTAAAATTAATATTAGACAGTATATCCTCAACTGGATATTCTTCCTTAAAGAATTGGTGCTTTATTGCTTCAAAATATGAATAAAAGTAAACCTGATAGAAGGCATCCCACCTTAATGACTTCTCAATTTCTTGATCAAAGATAAATTTAAGAAAATCATTGGTATTTTCTTCTAAGGATTTAAATTGCGCGAAAGGATAGCGATTTGCAAACTCATCAAAACCCATTAGATATTCATTACTTAGAGTTAATAAATGATCCTTTAAAATAGGAATATATATAGGTTCTAATGAAGGATCAAATTCGTTAAGTACCATTTGAAATAAGTTATTAGTGAAGTAACTGTTACAAATAAGTTCGCTTTCAAGATTTTCGTAACTTTTACCACTAAAGTATTCAACATTTTTAGCATCAGCTGTAACTAGTTTATAGGATGCGTACATTCCGAGATACTCCTCACTATTTTCAACTGCCCTTAATTCATAATCAATTTCATTAGAGAAGTAATTACTAGTTAGACCACTACTACCTGGGGCTAATACCATTATTGAGTGAGCACTTGTTTTTAGTAAATAATCCAATTCACTAGCTAATAAATAATGCGAGTTGAAAGGGGTCTTTAACGGAGCGTAACGTTGTTCGTTAAAATTAGTGTCTAAAATACCTACAATACTTTTTCCAAATAGTTCGAGGCCAACCAAATCTTGATAACTATTGATTGGCAATGGGTCGGTATTGTAATCGGTTGTATAACCGTATTCCTCAAATAGGGAAAATATATATTTAGTTATTAAAGCTTCATTATCATTTAGCGGCCAGCTCCCATGAACTAATTCAAACCCAAGATCTGTAGCCTCATTTTCCTGTAGATAGCTATATCCTAAAACCTGAGGTCGGTAGTAACTTGTTATATTATCCGTTTGAATTTTATCATACAAATCATAGCCTTGGTTATAAAAATAATCTAATTTTTTAGAGGTATTATATTGTCTAATAGGAACGAACTGTAACCCTTGGTATTTGCCTTCAACCTCTTCTAAATCAGAATTAGTTAAAAAGGTTGTATTATAATAATCGTATTCACTTAAATTCCCCTTTTGAATTGAAATAAGATTCAAATTAGAATCCTGAAAAGAGTAAACCATCGTGTTAGTAGCGTTGTAAGAGGCAATCGTATCAAATAACCCGAATATAGCAAACGAAAGTGAGGCTAGGATAATAGATAGTGCTAATCGCAACCGTTTAACCCTTAATCCGCTCGCCCCCATTTTAAGTGATACCTTAAACGGCAACTTCGATTTAATAGGACTGTAGCCACTATTATCGGTGTTAATATCACCCGATTTCGTATTAGCAAATTCATAATTGCCCACATTACCGTAGAAACTATCATCCGAGATTTCACCACGGTGAAACTTTTTCATATAATCGTTAATTAATTTTATATCTTTTTTAGTTAAAGTGTAGCTTTCTTTTACATCAAACAGCCCATCTTTTAATACAATATTCGTATCTTTAAACTGCGCCGGGCTAGTTGTTCTTGA
>JAQVZV010000067.1 GCA_028708005.1 Bacilli bacterium | reverse complement strand
TTGTAGGTGATATTTATGGTAAATTTAAAACAAGCTAATTCTCATTTTTCTAATGTTTTAAATTTCTCTATTTATCATTTAAACTCTAGATAATGTCTAGGGTTTTTATTTGCAGTAATTAATATTTTTAACCAAAAGAGGAGTGATTATATTATGAGTGTAACAGCAGAAAAAGTAAAAGAAGAACCAGGAATAGGAACTAGATGTATTAGGTCACAACAATTTGATTTGGACACGTTATACAAATTGTGTGAACTGACAGACAAAATTAGAAATATTTGTCAAACAAAAGAGGGGTCTAATTATATATCATCATTACTTAATGATAAAAGGGCGATGCTTTATTTTAAACAACCATCAACAAGAACCTTCTTATCATTTCAAAATGCTTGCCATATATTGGGAATCAAATGCTCTGAAATTAGAGATATAAGTACCTCATCTTTTATGAAGGGCGAAACCGAACTTGATGGGGTGAAAACATTTTCACAGTATGTTGATTTAATCATCATGCGTCATACTAGCACTGACTTTGTTAATTTAATAGATAGTAATTTAAATAATAATATGAGGATTATTAATGCTGGTTCAGGTACTGACCAACATCCAACCCAAGCATTATTAGATTTTTATACCATTTATAAATATGGCTTTAAAAACAAAAAAATAGCATTTGTTGGGGATTTAAATAGAGGTAGGACCGTAAGATCACTTGCGTTAATGCTATCAAAAATTGATGGTATGAAATTATATTTCATCGCTCCTAATGGCTATCAAATTAAAAGTGATATTCTAGAACAATTAGAAGTTCCATATGAACTAACAGATGATTTAGAAAGCATTATGCCATTAGTAGACTATATTTATATGACTAGATTACAAGATGAATATGGTGGTATTGAAGAGACTTGGGATCCAGATGCTTATAAAATTGACTTAAATAATGTCAATAGATTAAAGAATAATGCTATTATTCTACACCCTTTACCTAGAAGAGATGAAATAGCTGTTGAAATAGATAATGATCCACGCGCTAAATATTGGGAACAAACAGCAAATGGATTATGGGTTAGAGTGGCCTTAATTGCATCAATGTTTAATATTTCAGCAGATGATATTGATAAAAGTAAAGATTATAATAAAATTAAACGTCTATACCTTAAATAACATAATTTAATTGAACTCAACTAATAACTATGATACAATTAGTTACGGAGGGATAGTCATGGAAATAATTAGAAAAATTAATGAAGGAAAAATTTATAAACATTTTAAAGGTAATCTATATAAGGTTTTACATATTGCGTACGATTGTGAATCTAAAGACGATAACTTAATTAAAGTTGTTGTGTATGAAGCATTATATGGGGATCATAAAATATGGGTACGAAATTATAATGACTTTATTTCAGAAGTTGATAAAATTAAATATCCAGATGTTTCTCAAAAATATCGTTTTGAAGAAGTCGCTGAATAGTAAAGATATTTAAAGCAACGTAAAGAATGCCATCTAGGATTTTCTAGATGGCATTTTGACAAGATAATGGAATATATAGATGGTTTTAGATGAGATACTTTGATGAATTACTAGAATTAAATATATAATAAAGATATTGTGTTATCTTTATTACTAGTTTATAATATAAGTATAAAGATAGGAGGATAAAATGAAAAAGGTATATGCATTTTTATTAGTTGCATTAGTTTTCTTAGTTGTTAGTTGTACCCCAATTAAGCAAGGGAATTATAAGGAAGGGACTTACTACGATTCGGTTCAATACACATCATATGGAGTTAATTATGTAACAACGGCTGTTATATATGTAGATAAAGATGGTTTGATTAAGTCATGCTTTATTGATTCTACTTATGAAAAAGATGGTGTTAAAACAACTAAAAAGGTGTTAGGCGATGCTTATGGAATGAAAGAAACATCTGCTAATATAGGGAACATTGAAGGTGGCGCTGAGTGGTATGAACAAGTTGCTGTTATCGAAGATAAAGTTGTTTCTGAACAAGGATTAGACTGGGTATCATGGTCTGATGAGAAAGAAACTAAATTAGATTCAGTAAGTGGTGTAACAATTACCGCTGATACATATATAGATGCTGTTAGAAAAGCATTAGATAAAGCTAAAAAATAATAATTAAAGCTATTCATTGAATAGCTTTTTTAGTTGTTTAAAATGACCCTTCTTGAAAGATAAGAATATTATAGAATAGAACTCTTTAGGGGAGGGATGAAATATGGATGTTTTAATTACAGATAAAGTATTTGATTTATTATTAATAGCGTCGACTTTTAGTCTTATCTTGATGGCTTTGATTCAAAAAATAAAAACATTAAGTTTTATTAAAAATGACAATTATGTAATAGCAATAACTTTTCTTTTATCATTTCTTGGTATCTTTTTTGGGAAGGCGTTTTATAACTTAAATATATTTGATGGCCTCTGGGTATCATTATTTAGTTTTATTGGAGCCCCGGCCATTTATAAAATATTAAAGAACCAAAACGTCATAAATTATAAGCCAAAGTCATTAGATGATTGTAGAGGATGTATTTCTATTAATCCAGAAAACATTATTGAGAGAAAGGATGAGGTGAAGTAATGCTATTATTAGGCAGCAAAAGAGCTGTTACGCAGGATTATAAAGCACATGGTGATGCTGAGGATTATGCGGGTGAACATCTTTCAATTATTAAGATAAAGGGTAAGGCAAAAGTTAAAAAAGTAGTAAATAAATATAATGCTCATGAAGATACGATAAACTATAATGATTTTATGAATAATAAAATAGTATGGCGTGATGAAACACATTATAACTGTGTATCTATCACTGGCAAAGTAGTAAGATGCCACCAAAGTGAATTAGGAGGCAATCAAGTTGAATTAGAGTGTTATGAAGAGGGTAAAAAGAGAACAATAAGGATATTACACATGGCAGATGTATTAGTTAATGTTGGAGATATAATTGATTCTGATACAATCATTGGAAAACAAGGAAATACCGGTCTTGTGTTATCTTCTAGAGCTAGAAGTGATATAACATATGGAAGTCATGTTCACTTTGAAGTATTAGATGAAAATTACCAAAGCGTCGATCCAAGAGAATATGCATTATTCTCAAAGGAGGTTGATTATATGGAACAAACTAATGTTATTGATAATAGTAAGAAACAAATAAAAGTTATTGTTGATAAGATAAACATAAGATTAAAACCATCAGTCAATTCCTCTGACATTGGAAATGTATATAGTGATGAAATATATGATGTCTTAGGAATTACAGAAGATGAAAAATATATATGGTATCATATAAAAACAAACTTAGAAGTAAGTGGATACATAGCAAATGAAAAAGGACAGAGTTGGTTAACCGTTATTAATGAGGGTGAAAATATTATGAAAGAAGTTAAAGAAGTAGATCAATTAAAAGAATTAAAGTTAATATTCACTTGTGAAAAAGATGGCATGTACGCTGTAAAACTAAAATTAGGGGAAAAAGTGTATATAGAATAAGACTGTAAATACAGTCTTATTTTGACGATAATAAGTTGCTTATAAAAAGTATAAATGCTAAAATATAGTTGATATTAAAGATAGGTAGGGATAGACATTGGATGAAATAATTGAATTTATTAAAGACATGTTTAAATATATAATCATAGTAGGCATTATTATTCTTATTAGAATATATGTCTTAACTACAACAGAAGTAGTAGGTAATTCTATGGAACCAAACTTAAATGATGGTAATATCTTATTGGTTGAACAGATTACCCAACGATTCAGTGATTATAATCGTTTTGATGTCATTGTGTTTGAACGTAGTCCTAGTTATTTAATTAAAAGAATAATAGGGTTACCGGGTGAAACAATAAAATATGAGGATAATAAATTATATATAAATGACAAATTGGTAATAGGAGATTTTGAGGTAAAAGGTAATACTGATGATTTCGGTCCCGTTACAATCCCTGATAATAGTTATTTTGTATTAGGAGATAATAGAGAAGATTCAAAAGATAGTAGAACCTTCGGCGCTATTAAAAGGAATAAAATAATAGGGAAACCATTCTTTAATATATGGCCTTTTAACGAACTTAAGATTGTAAAATAAGTGTAAAGTTGCCAAGACATTAATATTGTGTTAGTATATGCTTAGAAATGGAATTTTTGTATATCAATTTGAGGGTTTTGGCAACTTCTTAAAGAAGAAAGCAAATTGTTGATTAAAACAAATAAACATACAATTGCTATGCCGTGTTATTGGTAGTAATGCGTTTTTTTTATGGCAAAAATTTGATTTACAAAATTAGAAAGGGAGGAATATTATGTTAAACAAAAGACTTATCGTTGGTGTATTGGCAGTAGTTCTTCTATTTTTAGGCATATTTTCTTTTGCTCAAAGTAGTAATGATCCTGAAGTAAATGGAAATCCACCTACAACCGAAGAAACTGATGGCAAAAACAAGGACGATAAAAATATCAGTGATAATACTGATACTGAAGAAACACCTACTGATAATGAAGTAGGAACAACACAACCCACAAATAATCAAGTGGGACCATCACAAAGAGTGGTTAGTAGAGATACCACTCCACCAGTAATCACACTTAATGGA
>JAQVZV010000066.1 GCA_028708005.1 Bacilli bacterium | reverse complement strand
GTTATTATCTTTAAATCATTTGGGAGTTTATCATATTTAGATAATGTGGAGTATGTTGCAATAATGGCAGATAAACCATCACGCTTGGCAAACACACGGTAAGAAGTTATTATTTTTTTAACTGAGTCAAACATGAAGAACACATAATTGGTAACACCTTTAATTTTAAGATAAGTCTCATCGCCTGTTATAGAGTTAGACAAATCATAAGGGTAAAATTCTAATACAGGATTATATGATGATAAATTTAATGATGTTATATCAGAAGAAACATATAAAAGACTTAGTAAAAAAGTAGAAGATGAATTAAAACATCATAAAAATAAATTAGAAGAGTATAAAACTGAGAAAAAGAATGTTGCAAAAACTTTTAAAAGAAATGAAAATTACAAACAAATCGTTGAAAATTTTCTAAATATGAAAAATCCAACTAAAGAAATGATAAATAAAATAATTTATAAAATAGAAATAACAAAAGACAAAAAGGTTGAAATCCATTATAATATAAGGGACTTCAACTATTTAAAAAACCCGTAGGTATCACGTTTTGGTATCCCGCTGGGAGGAACTCATTTGGTGATATGTAGTTAAATTATTATTATATAATAAGGGATTGACGACACCTTTTGCAAAAATCAAATAAATATTGATTCCTAATTTATAAGTTAGAGACGCAACAAAAAGACACAAGATAACATACAAGAAAAGATACATGTTATTATTGTGTTTTTTTTGTTTCTTTAGTATAATAAATATAGAAAGGTTGTGATTGGATGAGCTATAAACCCCCTTATACAATCAACTCAAAGATGCTTGATTACGTTTCAAAGATAATGAAAAATATGGGTCAAATTTCAGAAAAAAATAGATTAGATAATAAACCCAAGTTAAGAAAAACAAACAAAATCAACTCTATTTATTCCTCTTTAGCTATTGAAAACAATAGTTTATCAAAAGAACAAGTAAAAGACATTATAAATGGAAAATTAGTAATTGGTCCTGCAAGGGAAATTTTAGAAGTAAAAAACGCAATTAAATGTTATGATGATATTTTAAATATAGATCCTTTTAAAGTGGCTGAGTTATTAAAATATCATGGAATTATGATGAAAGGTCTTATTGATGATGCTGGAATGTTTAGAAACCAAAGCGAAGGTGTATATGATGGAGATAATGTTATCTTTATCTCACCACCAAAAGATAGAGTACCTCATTTAATTGATCAATTATTTGATTATCTAAATAATTATGAAGAAAACATACTAATAAAATCGTGTGTATTTCATTATGAATTTGAATTTATTCACCCGTTTTCAGATGGTAACGGAAGGATGGGGAGATTATTTCAAACATGCCTTCTCAAAACAGAAGAAAAGCTATTCGCATTCCTACCGATAGAAAGTATTATTAAAGAAAGACAACAAGAATATTATAACGCTATTAGCACATGTAATACTAATGGTAATTGTGATGTGTTTATTGAATTTATGTTAGATGCTATATACGAAACTCTCGAGAGAACTAAAAAGAATAATTATAATGAAGATTATAGTATTCAAGTAAAAAAAATATTAAATATAATGAAAGATGGAGTTTCGTATACAACAAAAGAATTATTAAATTTATTGAAAATGAAGTCTAGATCATCATTTAAAAAGAATTATTTGGATCCAGCTATGGAATTAGGATTAATTAAAATGACAATTCCTGATTCACCGAGAAGTAAAAATCAAAAATACACTAAAGCATAATACATATTAAAAATAATGGAGGTTAATTTTGAAAGAGAAAAGTAATAAAGAATTAAAGAATTTGTTTGAAAATGTTTTGATTATTAATAAAAAACCTGCACACACATTATTGCAATGTTTGAAGGATACGCATAACAAAATCCTAGAAATGACACATCAAGATATACTTGCTGGTAAAAAGAAAAGTGAATATGCAAATACTATAAAAAGTGCAATGTTAGATGATATAGTATCTTACTTCAATAGAATTGACATTGATCATTTGGACTTGTTTAAACAAATAGTAGAAGAAGAAGATCTTGATGAGCAAAATTACAAAGGGTTGGTGCAGCTTACACTCTTAGGCCTTTTATATGTTTATCATTATGAAGATAAATATTATTATATAGTTCCCAAAGAAGTTAAAAAAATGTATTTAATTGATAGAAACGCCGAAATCTCAGATGAAGAAAATTTAATACAACTTACTCTTGCTCATATAATAGCAAATGTAAATACATATGGATATGTGGAGTTGCTTTATATTATAGAAATTATAAAAGAGCAATTAAATGAACAAATAACCGTAACATATATAAAAAAAGTATTAAAAGATACTAAAGAATTATATATAAAGAAAGATTATATTATTCATGAAAATTTAAATAAATTAAATAATAAAGAATTTGATGAATTCCTAGAAATTTGCGACTCCAAGCCATTTTATGAATTTGATGATGCTAAAGAATTTATGAAATCTTTAGATATCTATTATTATAGAAATGAAAAAGCATATAAAGAATTTTTTGAGTTTTGTTTAAATAAAATAAAAGATAACAAAAAAACCTCTGACATTATAAATGAACTTATTTTAAAAATAAAGACTAAAGTGGATAGTAATTTTATGAATCCGCTTGAGTACACGGAGGAATATTTTAAAGAAAGTGAAATTCAAAAGTTCATAGATAAATATAGCGAGTTTTATAATAATACCCCTATGTGGATTAATAATGGATATTCACCTAAAGAATTGTCTGAAATAATGCTCCCAGAAGAAAAGAAAAATGTGCCCATTATTAGTAAACAAAATAAAATAGGAAGAAATGAATTGTGTCCATGTGGCAGTGGTAAAAAGTATAAAAAATGTTGTTTAAATAAAGTTGAAATTAGAAAGAGAATAAAACAAGAAAATGCACATTTATCCGAAAAAGATAGAGATTTATTTTATAAACTTTATTTTGGACTTCTCACATATGTTAATAATAAATATAAGATAAATAAGGAAATACAGAGTTTAATAGGAGCGATTGGAATAAATCCAAATGAAATACAAGAGATAAGAGAGAAACTCTGGAATAACAAAAAAGTCATCACAGAATATATAGAAAAAAATCCACACAAACTTAACCAAGCTGAAATGGAAATCTTAAAAGGGTTTAAGAAAGCCATTTATGGTGACTTTGTAATGGCTAAACATGAAAAAGATTATACTATCTTATATGGTGAAGAAAAACATTATGGAATAATTGGAATTACAGGTAATATAGATGAAATAATGCCTAATACAAAACTTCCTATATTTATTAAAACTGCAATATTACCTTTTAAAGGGAAAATTATCTACGATTCTATGTTTAGTGAATATTCAATTGCTACAAGCGAAAGAATGAAAGTATTAATAGAAAGTGGAGAAATAAAAGATTTGATTACAAAACTTTAACAAAAATTTTACACTACCCTTTAATTAAAGGAGGTACTTTATGAAAACACCAACAGTTGCCCTAGTCGGACGCCCTAATGTGGGTAAATCAACTTTATTTAATCGCCTAGTTGGTAAGCGAATATCAATTATTGATGATACTCCTGGCATTACAAGAGACCGTATTTATGGTGATGTTATTCATCGAGATATCCGTTTTCATCTTATTGATACGGGGGGTATTGATGTAACGCCGGAGATGTTTAATAAGGAAATAATTATTCAAGCGAGTATTGCTATTGAAGAAGCTGATGTTATTGTTTTAGTGGTTGATGGTAAAGATGGTTTAACGGCCAATGATTATGCTGTTCGTGATATGTTGTTTAAGAGTCAAAAGAAGGTTATTGTTGCTATTAATAAGATTGATAATAAGAAAACCGAAGAAAATATTTATGATTTTTATGAACTTGGTTTTGATGAATACATACCTATTAGTGCAGAACATAGTGATGGTATAAATAGTTTGTTAGATGCCATTATATCCAATTTTAAACCTCAAGAAAATGAAGAATATGATGAAAGTGTTATTAAGTTTTGTGTTGTAGGCAGACCTAATGTGGGTAAAAGTTCACTTGTTAATGCTATCTTAAATGAAGAAAGAGCAATTGTGTCAGAAAAAGCGGGTACAACTAGAGATGCCATTGATACTCCTTTTACTTATAATAAGAAAGATTATGTTGTTATTGACACAGCAGGCATTAGAAAAAGAGGTAAGCTCTTTGAAAGAATAGAAAAATATAGTGTTTTAAGAGCTTTAAAAGCCATTGAGCGAAGTGATGTCTGTTTGCTTGTGATTGATGCTTCAGAAGGCATTATTGAGCAGGACAAGCATATTACAAGTTATATCGTAGAAGCTGGCAAAGCAGTTATTATTGTTGTTAACAAATGGGATACTGCAAAGGATAAAAATGCTGATATCAAAACATTTACTCAAAATATAAGAGATAATTTTCAATTTATGCCTTATGCTCCTATTGTTTTTTTATCAGCAACAACGCGCAAACGAATTCACACCTTAATTCCTGAAATAGACAAGGTATTTATGAATACAAGGAAAAGGATTCAAACTAGTCCTTTAAATGATATTATAATGGAAGCTGTTAGCTTATCGCCACCGCCATCATATAAAGGCAAACGTTTAAAAATTTACTATGTTAGTCAGATAGATACCGCGCCTCCAAAATTTGTTTTCCAAGTTAATGATAAACGACTTATTCACTTTTCTT
>JAQVZV010000065.1 GCA_028708005.1 Bacilli bacterium | reverse complement strand
TTGTGGGTGAAAGCAACTTCTTTGCGCACGCTGCAGCAGTTTCTGTAGCTGAAAATCCAGGGAAAGCCTATAATCCTTTATTTATATATGGAAACAGTGGCTTAGGAAAAACACACTTAATGCATGCGATTGGTAATCATATAGTAAGAAACACTAATAAAAAGGTTTTATATGTAACAAGTGAAAAATTTGTATCTGATTTTCTTAATTTAACAAAAAGGGATAGTAATGGTACTAATTATGATTATATTGAATTTTTTAAAGATAAATATCGTAATATTGATGTTTTAATTATTGATGATATTCAAATGCTTAGTGGCGCACCCGCTTCTCAACAAGAATTTTTCCACACTTTTAATGATTTATATGATGATAATAAACAAATAATTATTTCTTCAGACAGATCACCTGATGATTTAAAATTACTTGAAGAAAGACTAATTACTAGATTTAATTGGGGATTGAAAGTTAATATTTATCCACCAGATTATGAATTAAGAATGGATATTTTAAAGAAGAAAATGGGCAATACTGAGTTGGGAAAACCAATTACGAATGAGGTTTTGGAATATATCGCCAATAATTTTCAAGCCGATGTAAGACAGTTAGAGGGAGCGTTAACAAGAATATATGCGTATTCAACAATGTTTAATGTACCGGAAATTAATCTTGATGTAGCGATTGAAGCACTTAAAGATTATTTAAATAGATCAATGGCTTTAAAAAATGATATAAATAGAATACAAAAAATTGTGGCAGAATTTTATAAAGTTAGAGTGGAGGATTTAAAATCTAATCGGAGGAATAGTAATATAGTCTATCCAAGACAAATAGCTATGTATTTATCAAGAAAACTTACAGACGAATCTTTTATAAGAATAGGGATGGAGTTTGGTGGAAAAAATCATTCGACTGTTATTCATGCTTGTGAGAAAATTGAAAAGGATATAAGGAGTAATAATGATATTAAAAATATAGTTAATAATTTAATTAAACAAATTAGATAACAACTTTATTAACATAAAAATAAGAAAAACATTCTTATATAAATATAGATATTTAAGTTATCAACAGTATTGACAGTAAAAATAATAATAAATTTAAATTAATAATAATATGGAGGTAGAAATGAATTTTAAAATTAAGAAAGATGTTTTATTAACAAATTTGAATTATGTATCAAAGGCAGTTTCAAGCAAAAATGTGATTCCTATATTATCTGGAATTAAGTTGGTGTTAAATAAAGATGGGTTACATTTAGAAGCTAGTGATGACAATATTATTATCAAGACATTCATTGATAAAGACGATATTATTGAAATTAATGAAGCAGGAAGTATTGTCGTCCCAGGAAAATATATATTAGATATTATAAGAAAATTGCCTAACGAAACAATCAATATAGAAACAGATGGTTTAAAAATATTAATAACTACTCCATCATCAGAATATACTTTAAACGGCATGGATTCATCAGAGTTTCCTGATTATCTTTTAGAATTAAACAAGAAACCAATAATATTTAATCAAAAAGTATTAATAGATATAATTAATCAAACATCTTTTGCGGCATCACTTCAAGAATCAAGACCTATATTAACAGGTATCAATTTCAAAATAAAAGATAATACATTAGAAGTGGTAGCAACTGATTCATATAGATTATCTAGAAAGATAATAAATATTGATACCGCAATTGATGATAATATTGATATCGTTATTCCGAAAGTTAGTTTAATGGAATTATTAAAAATATTAGATAGTGAAGGAAATATCGAATTACATATCTTTAATAATAAAATTGTCTTTAAATTTGATCATATTTTGTTTCAATCAAGATTATTAAATGGAACATTTCCTAATATAAGTACTTTAATTCCTGAAGATTATACTTTAGAAGTTACTTCTGATTTAAATGAACTTTATAATATTATTGATCGAACATCTCTTTTAAGTGATAGTGATAAAAACATAATTCAAATGGAAATTATCAACAACGAATTAATAACAACATGTGATACCCTTCAAGTAGGTAAAGTAGAAGAAAGAATAATTGTTGAAAAAAACAATAATAATAACTTAAAAATATCTTTCAATGCTAGATTTATGATGGACGCTTTAAAAAGCTTTAATAGTAAGAAAATACAAATATTGTTAACGAACGAGACAAAACAATTTATTATCAAAGATGCTACAGATGAAAGTTTACTACAATTAATTGTACCTGTTAGAACTTATTAATAAAATCAACTTAAAAAAATATTTAGTTTATAAGCTGAATATTTTTTTATTGAATTAATATCTATAAAATGCTATTATTAGAATAGGAAAATGGTGATACAAATGAATAAAAAGGGATTTACATTAGTAGAGTTACTAGCTGTTATGGTTATATTAATAGCATTATCGCTTGTTGTTGTACCAGGTATTTTTACGATGATAAAAAAAGCTAAAGATAATTCGTATGAAGTGATTATTGGCACAATTGAAAATAGTGCTAGATTGTATGTAAATAGAAATAGGGAAGATGTAGAAAGCTACCTTGATTTTTATAATTACTATAGTATGACGCTGAACGATTTAAAAGACAATAAATTAATAAAGAAAGGAATTAGAAATCCTAGAACTGACGAGGTTTTAGATTATAATAAAAAAGTAATAGTAACACGGGAAGAAGATAAATCACTGTCGATATGTTTTGAGGATAGGGGGTGTTATATTCCAACTCTTTTGGTTAATGAATTAACAAAAGAAGGAAATGTTGTGAGCGGAACAACCCAAGGGTTGCATTATAATTATCTGAAAGACTTTTACTATTTTCGTGGTGCAAATCCAAATAATTGGATACTATTTAATGGTTACTTATGGAAGATAGTAAAGGTTAATAATGATGGTACAATAAAACTTATGTTTGAAGGTACTAAAACTTCAAGTGGAACCCAACAAAATGGAACGATATCTAATACAACTTTTGATGATAATAATATAAATAATTTTGATACCAATATATCTATTAAGACAAATTTGCAAAATTGGTATGATTCATCAATTTCAACAAGTAATAAGAGCAAAATAAAATCTATTAATTGGTGTGTAAACCAAATTGGATATAATATAGACGGGACTCCAATAAAAACTTTTTCAAACGACGAATGTAATGTTAAAACCACTACCACATCTCAAATAGGATTATTAAGCGGCAGTGAATATCTTAATGCTAGTTTGGATTCTAATTGTATTACAGCATATAGAACAACGGGTGATAATGGTTATACTTGTAAAAACGACAATTATTTATATAAGAGTTCCTATAGTTATTGGAGTATTACGCCAGACGCTACAGCTAATGGAGTTTGGGGAATAAAATCAAGTGGCTCATTAGGTGCGCCAATAAGCGCTAATAATACCATGAATGTAAGACCTGTAATCAATTTGATAAATGGTGTTATTGTAGATAAAGGCATCGGAACATTTGATAACCCTTATACCATTAAAAATATAGTGACAGCTGATAAAGAGAAACCAATTATCACAATTTTAGGGAAGAACCCTGCAACTCACACTGTAGGGAATCAGTATGTAGATGCAGGAGCAACAGCGATTGATAATGTGGACGGAAATATAACAAATAGTATAATGACAGTTTCTAATGTGAATCCTAATGTAATAGGAAACTATACAGTAACTTATATTGTGTCTGATAAATCAGGAAACAAAAGCACGAGAACAAGAATCGTAAATGTTATTCCACCAACATTTGCCTGTGGTTCAACACTAGTCGATGATAGAGACGGAGAACAATACGCAACGGTCCAAATAGGTAATCAATGTTGGTTTAAAGGAAATTTAAAACACGTAGGTAATGGTTGCACGTCGAATATGTGGGATGATGTAGCGCCACATAACGCATGTCAAACGCATTCTACTGATTGGGGAACAGAGGTATTGTATCAGTGGGAAGCAGCGATGGACGGAAGTACAGCGGAGGGTTCAAGAGGATTATGCCCATCTGGATGGTATATTCCAACCGATAATGATTTGAAAGAATTGGAAATGCATTTAGGCATGACCCAAGCACAAGTCGATGCCACAGGATGGATAGGAACCGATCAGGGAGATCAGTTAAAAAGCACAAATCCAAATTGGTGTAACGATGTTACCAATTGCGCTATATCTAGCTTTGAAGCATTGCCATCTGGCACCCGCAATGCAAGTGGCACCCATAACTTTGGAGGGACATATGGTCATTGGTGGTCTTCCACACCATATGGGGCTGGTGCGTGGAGGCGCACTTTATATTCTCTTAACTCTTCGGTCAACCGTAACACTAGTTTGCGGTATTACGGAGACTCGGTTCGTTGCATAAAGGAATGATACTATTATTATTAAAACGTCTTAAAATAAGGAAAATTAATTGAAGCAGAAGGAATAGTAATAAATGATGGTGTATGGCATATCCCAAAGCATTATATTTCTTCTGCTTCTTTATTTTTAATGATAATAACCCCTCTTTCCGGTAGTAATGTAAAACAATATTATAAATAGTGTCTCCTTTTATCTAGAAAAATATAACAATTTAATATATAATAGTTGAGAAAAGAGGGTGAGTTTATGGTTTATGACATTATTGTTGTTGGTGGCGGACATGCTGGATGTGAGGCTTCTTTTGCGTGTTCAAAAATGAACCATAAAACGTTACTTATTACAAGTAACATAAAGAATCTCGCGTCTTTACCTTGTAATCCATCAATTGGTGGTAGTGCTAAAGGAATAGTGGTTCGTGAAATAGATGCTTTAGGCGGTATTATGGGTAAAATAGCAGATAAGGCTCAAATTCAAATGAAACTATTGAATCGAGCAAAAGGCCCAGCAGTCCGTTCATTAAG
>JAQVZV010000002.1 GCA_028708005.1 Bacilli bacterium | reverse complement strand
GGGAACTATTGATATTGGAACAAGGATGCTTGATGAATGTATTAAAATAAAAAACACCCCCCAAAAGTGCTCTTGGAGAACTGGGTTAGGTGTGCTAGATGATATTGGCGCTCTTAAAGTGTCATCGAACTCATATCAATTTAAGATAGCAATGCAAGTTGGCGGAGCGACATATAGATATAACTATCCGCTTGTAATTAATCCTAATGCTTTTGCTATTTATCGAGATACATTCGCTGAATATGGTTTAGGGGTTAAGACGGGTATTGATTTACCAGTTGAAGGTATTGGTTATAAAGGTGGTAGTAGTGTTTCTGGTCATCTTTTAGATTTTGCCATTGGTCAGTATGATACTTATACGCCACTACAATTAACCCAATATATTAATACTATTGCTAATGGTGGCACAAGAATTGGTCTTCATTTTTTAAAAGAAGTTCGCTCAAAGACGATGACTACTGAAATCGGGAACTTGGAATATGCTTTTGAGTCTATTAAATATAATAAAGTAAGTCTTGATGATAAATATATTAACCGTATTCGTCTTGGCTTTGCTGAGGTTATGCGAACTGGTATTGGTCGCGGCTATATGGGAAATATCAAATCACCAGCAGGTAAAACAGGGACCTCTCAAAGTTTTATTGATACTGATGGTGATGGTAAAATTGACAAAGAAACATTATCTAATGCTTTTGTTGGTTATGCTCCAGCAAACAATCCAATTATGAGCATTGTTGTTCTCTCACCTGATATTTCTCATAAATATAATAAATCGTCTTATCAAACATTAGTTAATAGGCGTTTATGCTCTAAAATAAGCGAAAAGTTCTTTGACATTTATAAATAATTTGATATAATGAGTACGTGGGAAAAGAGGAGGGATATTATGGCAAAGCCGGGTAATAGAGAATTAGTTACTTTACAATGCACTGAATGTAAAGAAGAAAACTATCGTACGCCTAAGAATAAGAAAAATACTCCAGATCGTTTAGAGTTAAAAAAATATTGTAATAGATGCCAAAAATCAACTATTCATAAAGAAAAGAAATAGGCTTACTGGCTTATTTTTTATTAGGAAGGAGAAAATATAATGATTAATGTTAATGATTTTAAGACGGGAGTAACAATTGTTGTTGATGATAATATTTTTCAAGTTATTGAATTCCAACACGTTAAACCTGGTAAAGGTCCAGCATTTGTAAGAACAAAATTAAAGAATTTAAGAACGGGCGCTAATATAGATTATACATTTACTGCGGGTATTAAAGTAGAACGGGCTTTAGTCGAAAAGAAAGCGATGCAGTACTTATATAATACGGGTGATATTTATGTTTTTATGAATATGGAAACATATGAACAAATTGAAATTAATAAGCAACTTTTAGAAGCTAATATTGATTATTTAAAAGAGAATTTGGAAGTGGAATTAGTTTTCTATAATGATGAATTAATTGGTATTAATATGCCCGAAAAAATAGAAATGGTAGTTACTAATACAGAAAATGCTACCAAGGGCAATACAGCCACATCAGCATTAAAAGACGCCATTGTAGAGACGGGATTAATAGTAAAAGTTCCATTGTTTATTAACGAGGGAGAAACAATTATTATTTCAACTAAAGATGGAAAATACGTATCAAGAAAATAATACAAATTTATACATTTTATGTTTTATGGATATGATATAAATATGGTGGTGATAATATGTATGACCAAGATATAGTAATATTTATCCATGAATTAATTGATGAGGGTATTAGAGAAATAAATAGACTTACCACTTTGTATACAAGTGTTATTTCTAATGATAGTGATACTACAAAAAGACAATTGATAGCTAATCTAAAGAATAATTTTAATCCTTTTTTAGAGCATTATATTAATGTTATTGAACAGATGATTAATGATGATGTTAAAGTTAATATTAATAAATATGTATCTAAACTTAAGGAGGTTTCAAAATCAATTATTGTTCAGTATCGGCGTTTAGAAATAGAGATGCAAGCGACACTATCAAGAACTTCTATTTGGGATGGTTTTAAAGTTGTTATTGATGATCTCAATGATAATTTGTTATTAAACCTGCATACACTTGAAAAAGATAGTAATAATGAAGTTATAACTAACATAGAACAATCTTTTATAGGTTTACAAAATAAAGTTGATTCTTTTCTTCTTAGTATAGGTATTACCAATGAAGATATTCAAAAAGAAGTTAGACAAGTAATTGATATTCATCAATATAACTTGTTAGATCAAGTTGGAGACAAGATATCAGTGCTTGTCTATTTTGGTGGCAATATGGCAAGATTAATATCAATTGCTGCAATGAATAAGATTAATTATAAAGCTCAAGAATCTTCTTTTAATAATAATGCTGTTTTAGATAAATCAACGACAAAATATAGTCATATTTAAGTTCGTCCTTCATATTATTTAGTAGATAAGGAGGACACTTATGATTAAAAAACAAAATTTGTGGTTTTTGACGTTGTTTAGTTTAATACTAGTTTTAAGTGTATATTATTTAACAATGCCATCATCTTTATTTACGGTTAACAATAGCAAGAATCCTGCCAACGAAAACGTAGTGATTGAGGAAAGTGAAATTTTAACAGCACTTAGAGTTGAGAGTGAAGATGAGAGAAGTGCTATGCGTAATGAGTTTAAAATGATTTTAACGAATATAGAAGCTAGTGTGGAAGAAAAAAACAACGCCTACGAACAATTGAAGTTATTGGATCTTATAAAGGGGCGCGAAGAAGAACTTGAGAAGCTTGTTAAAGACAAATATAAACTCAACTCCTTTATAAAAATTGATAATAATCAAATTAGGGTTGTTGTCTCAAGTAGTGAACATAATGTTGAGCTTGCTAACAACATTATGAGATCTATTCAAGATAAATTTGAAGATAAAATGTACATCTCAGTAAAGTTCCAATCGTAATGCTAGTTAACTAGCATTTTTTCTTATTTTACTCACTTAATTACAAAAACAACATACAATATTATGAATAAATATATACCACCTCTTGCTTTGGAAAGTGAGGAATAAGATGAGAAAAGGAATACTAACCAAAAGAGAAAAAGAGATATTTGAATTACTAATTTTGAATAAATCAACTAAAGATATAGCTGTACTCTTAAACATAAGTGAAAAAACCATTAGAAATCATATTTCTAATGCAATGCAGAAATTAGGGGTTAAAGGTAGAGCTCAAGCTGTTGTTGAATTAATTAAGTTAGGAGAAATTACTATATAAAGGTCACTATTAAGCGACCTTTTTTCATTATTTTTCATTTGCAACATATTATTTATTGAGGATGGTGTTTATGATAATAGATTCGGTTTTCAAGAGAATTGCTTTAGCAAGTGTTATTCTTTTATTGTTATTATTGTTTTCATTGTTTCCTAAAGAAAAGGAATATGAATTGAATGTTAGACAAAACATAGAATATGTTAGTCAAAATAATACCAGTGAAATATATTTATTAGATGATAATAACTTTATTAGTAGAACGTCTATTATATTAAATGGTAAAACGGTCAATAATAAGATAAGAGAAATAATAGATATACTGATCATTGATGGTAAACGTGAGAGCGTTATTCCTAGTGGTTTTAGAGCTGTTCTTCCTAGCGATACAAAACTCATAAGTATTGAACTAACTAATAAGATAGCTAAAATTAATTTATCTAAAGCATTACTTGATGTAAATAAAGAAATGGAAGAGAAGGTGATAGAAGCAATTACTTATAGTTTGACAGGTATTGAAGGAGTAGAAGGGATCTTAATATATATCGAAGGTCAATTATTAACTAAATTACCTCAAACAGGTAAAATATTACCACCTGTTTTGAAAAGAGACTTTGGTGTTAACAAGATATATGATTTTGATTCGTTATCAAATATTACTGATGTTACAATTTATTATATAAACCAGCATAATGATAAATACTATTATGTTCCAGTTACTAAATATACTAATGATAATCGAGATAAAATAAAAATAATAATAGATGAATTAACTAGTGGACCTTTATATGAAACTAATTTAATGAGTTTTCTTAATACTAATGCTAAACTTTTAAATTATGAATTAAAAGATAAAACCTTAATCTTAAATTTTAATAGTTATCTTTTTGATGATATTAAGAATAAAAAGATATTAGAAGAAGTTATATATTCAATAGCTTTATCAGTTGGTGTTAATTATGATGTTAAAGAAGTTATCTTTATGGTTGAAAATGAAGAAATTGAAAAAAGTACAATTGGAGGTCTTGAATAATAAAAAGTTTTATTGTATAATCAATATGTCCAAAAGACATATTGTTTTATGTCCTGGTAGCTCAGCTGGATAGAGCAATGCCCTTCTAAGGCATCGGTCCGGGGTTCGAATCCCTGCCAGGACGCCATTTGAATATATTGAAATGCATTTGCATTTTTTTATTTTGTTGAAACATAAAAGTTAATACATGATATAATTTAAAGAGGAGACTAAATAGATGAAGAAGATATTACCATTGTTATTTGTGATAATTTCAACATTAGTATTAATTACATTGGTTATCCTTATCGATCATGGGGATGTATTTTTGTTTGATACTTGGTTTTATAATGGAATTGCATCAAGAATGAATCCTCGTTTTACAATAACAATGAGATTTATTACTGAGAGCGGTAGTTCAATGGCTGTAATAATTTTATGTTTAAGTTTCTTCTTTTTTAAGAAAACAAGAGATAAATGGGCCTTTCCCGTTTCATTAAGTGTCATTATAGCCACTATCATTAATATGCTGATGAAATTAGTTTTTGCTAGAGAACGCCCCAATATTTTAAGACTAATAGAAGAAACAAATTATAGTTTCCCAAGTGGTCATGCAATGATTAACACGGCTTTTTATATGATGTTACTTTTACTTACGTGGCAACATATAAAAAACAAGTGGATAAAATATACAATATCTATTATTTGTATTACAATGCCGCTGTTAATAGGGCTCAGTAGAATTTATTTAGGTGTTCATTATGCAAGTGATGTGGTAGCAGGTTGGATCATAGGATTTATTATTTCAATAATAGTTTTTCAACTCTTCAAACAAGGAAGTAGGGTGGTATAAGATGAAAAAATTAATATATGTACTGAAAGGTATTGTTATTGGAATCGCAACGCTTGTTCCAGGAGTTAGTGGTGGTACGATGGCTATTATTTTAGGACTTTATGACGATATGATAAGAGCTGTTAATTCATTTTTTAAGGATATCAAAGGTAATGCCACTTTGCTTTTTACAATTGCCTTAGGCGGTATTATTGGTATTGGTGTTTTCAGTAGATTAATAGAATATTGTCTTAATAAATATCATTTTCCAATGTTATATTTATTTGTTGGGATTATTATTGGTGGTATACCAGTCTTATATAAAAAAACCAATGTAGGGAAGAAAAGCATAAAAGATTGGATATATTTTGTGATAGGTTTTACAATTGTTTTAATAATGGCAACTTATAATGGAGTAATAATAAACTTGGCAGATTCAACTGGCATTCTTAATATTTTGTTTTTAATATTAGCTGGTCTTATTATTGCAGTGGCTCTTATTTTGCCTGGTATTAGTACTTCTTTTATGCTTTTAGTAATTGGACTTTATGATATTACGTTGAAAGCTATAAATAATCTAGACCTTAATTATTTAATTCCTATTGGTATTGGAATATTTGTAGGTGTTATTGCTACTACTAAAGTATTAGACAAATATATCCATGAGAAACCAAGACAAACTTATATGTTGATTTTGGGTTTTGTAATAGGATCAATCATAGAAATTTTCCCTGGTCTTCCAATTGGCTTAAATCTAATGGCATCAATTATTTCATTCACTTTAGGTTTGACTGCTATTAGATTTATAAGTGTAAAAAATGCTACATAATTAATACGCCAATATATTTCTTAAGCAAAAAAAATAAAGTTGAATTTCCATTTGCATTTTGTTAATAGCTAACTTTGTACAAATTAGCTATTTTTTATTGTTAAAATATTATGATAATTTAATATAGATATTGATAAATTATAGATAAACATCTATAATTGAGTTGTAACAATATAGATAATTATCTATATAATATAGTGGAGGTATTTATGAAAAAAATAAAATATGAAGAAGTATTTAATGCTCTATCAGATTCAAATAGATTAAAAATTTTATTAATTATAAATAAAGGCGGAGAAGTATGCGCTTGCAAAATATTAGAACAATTAAGCATTACTCAACCAACTTTAGTTTATCACATGAAAACGTTATTAGATGCAGGCTTAGTTACTTGTTATAAGCGAGGAACATGGTGTTTTTATAAAATTGAGAAAGAAATGTTCTTACAAATTATAGATTTTTTAGATGATTTTAAACTAATAGAAAGGGTGAAATAGTGAAAGGTATATGGTCATTTATTTCTGATCAAATGTTAGCTATGAAGTGGATTAATAGTTTGGTTGGCAAGATGTTGGAAAGCATAGGTATGGATTTAAAATCAACACTAGGAGGAGCCTTACAATTCTTTGTTTATGATACTATAAAAATAGTGATATTACTTTGTTTCTTAATATTTGTAATCTCTTATATTCAGTCTTATTTTCCACCAGAAAAGACAAAAAAAATTCTTGGAAGGTTTAGTGGCATAAAAGGAAATATAATGGGAGCGCTCTTAGGAACGATAACTCCGTTTTGCAGTTGCTCATCAATTCCTATATTTATTGGATTTGTATCTAGTGGGATGCCTATAGGTGTAACAATATCATTTTTAATATCGTCACCATTTGTGGATTTAGCCTCTATGATGTTGTTAATGAGTTTATTTGGTCCGGCAATAGCATTCACGTATATGCTTGTGGGTGTGGCTTTAGCAGTAATAGGCGGCTTAATAGTTGAAAAATCAGGTTGTGAGAAGTACATACAGGACTTTGTAAAAAAAGCTAAGTCTATTGATATGAAAAATGAAGAAATTACAAAACAACAAAGAATTAAATATTCTTATGTACAAATGAGAAATACTTTAAAGAAAGTATTCTTATATATATTAATAGGTGTTGGAATAGGAGCTTTAATACATAATGTTATTCCAGAAGACTTTATAACAATTGTTATTGGTAACAAGAATCCTTTTGCTCCAATACTAGCCGCCATAGTAGGGATTCCTATTTATGCAGATATATTTGGGACATTACCAATTGCAGAAGCGTTGTATTTAAAAAATGTATCAATTGGAACGATACTTACATTTATGATGGGAGTTACCGCTTTATCTCTTCCATCTATTGTAATGTTGAGTAAAGTTATGAAACCAAAGTTATTAAGCTTATTTATAGCTATTATATCCATAGGGATAATTATAATAGGATATTTATTTAATATATTTGGGCATTTAATAATATAGGAGGAAAACATATCAAAACTATGGTATTTCAGACCATTGATTGCAACAAGTAATAAAGTAAAATTAAGGGAGGTGTAAAGATGACAATAAAAGTATTAGGATCAGGCTGCTCAAGTTGTAAAAAGTTATATGAAACTACAATAGAAGCGATTAAAGAATTGAATAGTAATATAGAGTTAGAATATGTTTCTGATATAGAAAAAATCTGTTCTTATGGAATAATGAGTTTTCCTGCCCTTGTGATAAATGAGAAGGTAGTTTCACAAGGTAGAGTTTTAAATAAAGATGATATAATCAAATTAATCCAAACTAATGAAGTATTAGAGACACAAAATGGATCTTGTGATTGTGGTGGTAACTGTTAAATATCTTTATATATGGTAAATTAAATTGTGTATTTAAAATAAAAAATTATTGAGAGTCATAATTTAAATGTTAGAAACAATAACAGACGCGAAATAATGTTTCGTATTTCACACTAGGGAAATGGGTCCTATTACTACGTAAAAAGTTTATTAATTAAGAATTAAAGGATTACATTGTGAAAAATGTAATTCTTTTTTATTTGTTATTAATGTGCAAGTATGAGGGGAAAAGCTTTGGTAGTATAGAAAAATATAAATGAGGAGGTGAGATGAGTGTTTAAAAGACGATTTGTTAGACAAGAAAGTGTAAAAGATTGTGGTGCGGCTTGTTTGTTAATGATTATGAGACATTATGGTGGCAATTATCCTTTAGAAAAACTGCGAGAGATGATGAACATAAATAAAAATGGTACATCAGCTTTAAATCTTATTGAAGCGGCAAGAAAAGTTGGCTTTGATGCTAGAGGTTATAAATGCCCTGAGTATAAGGAATTAAAATATCCTTCAATCGCTCATGTTATTATTGATAAAGCATATCATCATTTTGTAGTTGTTGAGAAAGTTGATATCAAACATCAAATTGTTACTGTTGCTGATCCGGCTTTAGGTCTGAAAAAATATTCCTTTACTGAATTCGACCAAATCTGGACGCATATAATTATGACTTTTTATCCCATTAGAAAAATAGATAATATAAACACTATTAAAAGTGTTAGAAAAACAATATATCAAATGATAAATCCATATAAAAAACTTTTTGTTTTAATATTTATACTCTCAATTATATATACGGCCTTTAATATAATAAATACGTTTTATTTTAAAATAGTTATCGATCATACAACTCTTTCAACGGCAACATATTTATACTTATTCTTATTTTTTATGTTAATATCAATTATTAAAATTATAATAGACTTTATTAGAAATGAATTATTGATATATATAAATAAAAGAATAGATAAAAGTTTAATGGAAGACACTTTTAAGCATCTTTTATCACTTCCTTGGCAATATTTTAATTCAAGAACAACAGGCGATATTGTGTCGCGGCTTAATGATTTGAGTTATGTTAGAGAATTAATTAGTAGATCATCGATCATTTTATTAGTTGATCTGGTATTGGTGATTGGTTCAATGATAGTAATGTGGTTTATTAATTATAAGTTATTTTTAATAATAATCTTAATATTTTTTGTATATTTTATTATTGTGTATCTTTTTAATCGTTCCATTAAGCGTTTTATAATTGAAAATCAAGAATCTGAAGCATTAGTTTCATCAAATTTGGTTGAAACAATTAGTGGTATTAGTACTGTTAAAAATTTGTCAATTGAAAACCAGGTTTATGATAAGGCTATGAAAAAATATAATGATCTTGTAAATAATAATTATCATTTCAATAGAAGATATAATTTAGTAAGGACACTTAAAGACTTTGTTGCAGGTGGCGGGTTACTTACTATTATCTTTCTAGGGGGTATCTTTATTTCGCAAGGGTCATTATCAATTGGCAGTTTCATCTTGTTTTATTTCTTTTTAAATTTTTTCTTAGAACCAATGAAAAATATCTTTGACGCCGAACCATTATTAAGAGCTTCGTCAAATGCCTTAATTAGAATAAGTGAATTTTATAATATTGAAAAAGATAAAGTTGGTGGGTTAAGTAAATTACAAAGGGGAAATATAACTTTAAACAATCTAACTTTTGCTTATAATGGTCGAGATAAAGTAGTAAGTGATCTTAGTTTGGAAATATGTAATGGTGAAAAAATAATGATTAATGGGCCATCTGGATCAGGTAAATCAACTATTGCTAAAATATTAATGCGTTATTTTGATATTCAACCAAAGCAAATAATGGTTGATGGGAAAGACGTCCTTGATTATTCACTTGCTACAATACGTAATAATATTTGTTATGTATCACAAGATGAAATGATATTTACAGATTCACTTTACAATAACATCGTTTTAGATCGTAATGTAAAAGATAATAACTTTCGTCATATTCTAGATATTACTCACATTAATGACATATTTATTAAACGTAATTTAGATCATCATATGTTACTTGAAGAAAATGGCACTAATTTATCAGGCGGGGAGAGACAACGTATAATGATAGCAAGAGCCCTTCTTAAGGATAGCCGAGTATTCATCTTTGATGAAAGTATGAGTGAAATGAATGTTTCATTAGAGCGCGCTATACTTAAAAATATTTTTGCTAATTACAACGATAAAACAATTATTGTTATATCTCATCGCTTAGATAATGCTGATTTATACGATAAGGTCATCACAATTGATGACATGAAAAAGACAAAGAAGAAAGGAGCAATAATATGATTTTACTTAGTAATGCTGAATTAAATGATATTTATGGAGGAGGATTTAGTATAAGCCTATCATTAGCCATTGCAGCACTAGTTACTTTCGCTGTTGGTATTATTGATGGTTATGTTAGACCATTAAGATGTAGATAAGAGGAGGACAAAATGATAGAATTAAAAAATGAAGAATTAATGATTATAAGGGGAGGCGCTATATCAGGCACACTCATTAATGCTTTTGTCAGGGGGATTGAAGCTTTACTCGACTTAGGTAGATCATTAGGCAGTGCTATTAGACGCATACGAGCCAGATCTATTTGTAAGGTTTAAAGCTAGTTGAAACGTTATTTTAACAGAAATAAGGAAAATAATACAGGTGTTATTTTCCTTTTTGAAATTATAAAAGATATTATTATATGAAAAATATATTAGGGTTTTGCTTTTAAAAAGCGACAACTGTATTGACTAATTCATTTACTTTTATTGATATATTATATATAATAATATATAGAATTGTAATAGTTATGAGGTGAAACCATGTATCGAAATACTTATGTAGAAATCAATGTAGATAAAATAAAAAGTAATATCAAAACCATTATCAGAAAATATAATTATAAGTATTATATTGGTGTAGTAAAAGGGAATGCTTATGGTCATGGGGCTTATGTTGCTAAATGCATGGTTGAGAGCGGTATTAATTATTTAGCAGTATCTAATTTAGATGAGGCTTTAGAAATAAGGGAGTATGTTGATATTGATATACCTATATTATGTCTACAACCAATTGATGTTAAAGATGCTAAGATGTGCCTTATAAACAATATTACAATTACTATAAGCAGTTATGATTATTTTAAACATTTAATTAAACAAAAGGATCTTAAAGGATTAAAAGTACATTTAAAATTAGATACAGGCATGAATAGACTAGGAATTAATAATAAGAGAGATTTAGATAAAATGTATGATTATTTTATCAACAGCAATACAATAAATCTTGAAGGATTGTATACTCATTTAGCAACCACAGGAATTAGCGATAATAGGTGGGACAAGCAAATAGAAAAATTCAAACTTTTAACTTCCAATATAGATTTATCAAAAATACCTATCATTCATATTGGTAGTAGTAATACTTTGGTTTATCATCCTAAAATTGATTTTTGTAATGGTATTAGATTAGGTATTATTATGTATGGAGTAGGGCCTAGACCATTAAATAATAATGGTATTATGAATAAAATGAGAAGATTAAAAAGAACTTTAACACGTAGCATTTTTCATATCTCAAAGGTAGACGAAAGCTTTACTTTAGATTTACAAACCGGTTTTTCTTTTATTAGCGAAGTAAGTGAAATAAAGAAAGTAAATAAAGGTGAATATGTTGGTTATGGAAACAAATACTTAACTAATGAAGATACTAAAATAGCAGTTATTCCTGTAGGATATGCTGATGGTTTAAGCTTGAAAAATAGTGGTAGGGATGTCGTTATTAACAATCATAATTATCCTATAGTAGGGACGGTTAATATGGGAATGATTACTGTTCAAGTTGATGATAAGGTAAAAGTAAAAGATAAAGTTGTTGTAATTGGTGATAATGTGAGATATATTAGCAATTATATTAAAACAACACCTCACCAATTATTCAGCAGTATTGTGAAAAGTGTCCCAAGGGTTTATATAGAAAAAGGCAAAAATAGAATTATTTAGGAAGAAGGATTGACATGGATTTTGAAGTAGTTATATTGGGTACTGATATAAATTCTTATTATATGGCAAGGAATTGTCATGAAGCATATAATAAGAAACCATTTGTTATTGGCAAGGAACCAATGAGTTTTACGACATATAGTAAGATTTTGAATCTAGAAATAGTAGATAATTTGCATGATGCCAAAATTTTTAGAAAAATCCTAAAACTTTTTGCACTAAATCATAAGAATAAAAAATTGTTGTTAATAGGCACTAATGATGCTTACATGAGATTAATAATGGAAAATCAAGAATTTCTAAAGAAGTATTACATTTTCCCGTCAATAAGCGAGGACTTATTGAATAATTTATTGGTTAAAGATAAATTTTATACCGCATTTCAAAACTTGGATATTCCTGATACTTATATTTTTAATGTAAAGAAAGATAAGTTGGATTTGAAAAGAATAAAAAACTTGGGTTATCCTTTAATATTAAAACCTAGTGATAGTGTCAATTATTATACACATTCATTTGATGGACAAGCTAAGGTATATAAGATAAGTGATAAAAATGATTTAATATCAGTTGTTGATAAGATAAAAACATCTGGATATGAAAGAAATTTAATAATACAGGAATTTATTCCCGGGGATGACAGTTGTTTATTTGATGTAGTCGCTTACTGTGATCGTAATAAGAAAGTGAAAATAATGACTTTTGCTCAAATAGGGCTTCAAGAACATACTTCAACAGGTGTTGGTAATTGTACATTATTAATTAATGGATATAATGAATATGGTAATACTTTAAAAGTAGTGAAAAAGTTAAAAAAATTTATTGAAAGTATTGATTATCAAGGATTCGCTGAGTTTGATTTAAAATATGATAGAACTGATGGTAAATTCAAAGTTTTGGAAATTAATCCTCGCCAAGCGAGAAGTAGTTATTATTTAACCGCTTGTGGATTTAATTTAGTTAAATATTTAGTTGATGATTTGATATATAAAAAAGATTTTGATTATGAATTTATTGATGAAAAAATGTGCTTATCATTTGTTCCTAAAATAGTAATAAAAAAATATGTGAGCAATACTTTGTTTAAGGAAGAAGTGTTTAAATTAATAAAGCAGGGGAAGTTTACTGATCCGTTAGATTATAAAAAGGATAGACCTTTAAAAAGAAGAATATGGTTAATACTAAGAAAGATAAATTATATTAGAAAATATAAAAATAGCGACTGGTAGGGTGAAAATATGTGTGGTTTTGTAGGATATATAGATAAACAAACAAAAGATAGAAAACTAATTAAAAAAATGGGTGAAATGATTATTCATCGTGGTCCTGATAATGAAGATTATTATATAGACGAGAGTATATCAATGGCTATTAGGGGGCTTAATAAAGATGATTCAAAATCTGAATGCAAAGTATTAAAAAATGAAAAAGAATCTATGATTTTGATGGCTGATGCTACCATTTATAATTATGAAGAATTAAAGCAAACTTTAATTCAAAAGGGCCATCTTTTTAAGACTGACTCTAATGCTGAAATAATAATTCATGGTTATGAAGAGTATGGTAAAAAAATGGTTTCAATGTTAAGAGGGATGTTCGCCTTTGTTATATGGGATAAAAAGAAAGGCGAATTATTTGGAGCTCGTGATTACTTTGGCATAAAACCATTTTATTATTATAAAATAAAAGACACTTTTATTTGGGGATCTGAAATAAAGAGTTTTTTACCGCATCCTCATTTTAAAAAGGAAGTAAATAAAGATGCTTTAAAACCATATCTAACTTTTCAATACTCGGTGCTAGAGGAAACATTCTTTAAGGATGTATATCGTTTAAATCAAGGTCGTTGTTTTACATATAAAAATGGTAAGTTAAAAATAGAAAGTTATTATGATTATAGCTATAAAACTAAAAAAAGCAAGTTGTCTGAATTGATATTAGATATTCATAACAATGTTGCTAAGTCAGTTAAATGTCACCAGTTGAATGATGCCCAAATAGGTGCTTTTCTATCTGGTGGAATTGATTCTAGTTATATAACTTCTTTACTAAAGCCTAAAACAACTTATTCTGTTGGGTTCGCTTATAAAGAGTTTAATGAAACTAATGACGCTAAAGATTTATCAGATATATTAAAAATAAAAAACAAAAGAAAATTAATAACAGCTGATGAATTTTTTAAAGTAATGGAAAAGGTTCAATATCATTCTGACGAACCACACGCTAATTTATCAGCCGTACCTTTATATTTTTTATCAGAACTAGCTAGAAAAGATGTAAAAGTAGTTATGTCTGGAGAAGGGGCGGATGAATTATATGGAGGATATGGTCCATACAAGCAATCAAAAATGCTTTTGCTATACCGTAAGTTGCCTATAAGGTTTAGACGTGGGCTTAAGAATAAAGTTATCAAGATGCCTAATTTTAAAGGAAAAAACTTCTTAATCAGGGGAGGCTCTGGTATTGAAGATTATTATATTGGGCAAGCTTTTATTTTTGATGATAAAGGAGCTAATGAAGTTCTAAATAAAGAATATAAATCAAATCGTACTTTTAAATCTATTACTAAGCCTTATTTTGATTGTGTAAAAGATAAAGATGATATAACTAAAATGCAATATTTGGATATGAATTTATGGCTACCCAATGATATTTTGTTGAAGGCTGATAAAATGACTATGGCCCATAGCTTGGAAGCCAGAATGCCGTTCTTAGATAAAAATGTCTTTGAACATAGTTTGGGTATACCTAGTAAATATAAAATATATAAAGGAATTACTAAATATGCGCTTAGAAAAGCGTCGAAAAACAGTCTTCCTTTAGAATGGTCTAAACGTAAGAAGAAAGGTTTTCCTGTACCGTTTTCCATTTGGTTAAAGGAAGAGAAGTATTATAATAAAGTAAAAGAGATCTTTAATTCTGATTTTGCAAGTGAATTCTTTGATGTTGTTAAAATAAATAAATTATTGGATAATCATTATAAAGGAGTTCAAAATACCGCCCGTAAGGTTTATACTATTTATACTTTTTTAATTTGGTACAAGGTATATTTTGTATCAATCTAAAGTTTATATTTAAAAGAAGAAGGCAGTTACATATTCTATGTGGCTGTTTTTTTATATAAAAATATATTATTGGTCGAAAGGTAAGTGATCAAGCATTTAATTTTACATTATTAAAGCTAACAAATACTTGCATACTTTACAAGCGAATGTTATAATTGATGTAGTTAAAGAAGGGAGGGATTAGTAGATGACGCGTGTTGTTGTAAATGGAAACATTGACGGTGCTTTAAGGAAGTTTAAGCAAAGAGTTGCCAGAAGTGGAGTCCCTTCTGAAGTTAAGAAAAGACAAGAAGGTTATAAAAAGCCTGGTGTTGAACGTAGAGAGGCTCGTGAAGCGGCTAGAAAAAATGCTAATAAACGTGCTCGCCGTGATAAAGCAGCATAACAATTATTAGGAGGATGAAATGAAAAAACTTAATGAACTCTTTGATGTCAAAGAAGATATTGCGATTGAATCAATCGAAGAAGATTCAAGAGTTAAAGCTGATAATTATTTGTTTTGCGCAATTGAGGGCCTTACTGTTGATGGACATAATTATATAAAACAAGCTGTTGAGAATGGTGCTGTTGCCATTCTTGCAAGAAAAGATGTTGAAGCTAGTGTGCCGGTTATAAAGGTTAATGATACTAATAAGGCGATGTCACTAGCTTTATCTAAGTTTTATGACAATGTTGATAAACAATTAAAATTAATAGGAGTTACTGGTACCGACGGGAAAACAACATTATCCCATATAATTTATCAGTTGCTTAATGTTCTTGATAATGCCGCTTATATTGGGACTAATGGATTAGAATGTAAAAAATATCACAGAGATCAAAAATTTACAACTCCTTTTCCTAAAGAATTATATAAATATTTAAGTGATTTTTATGATGCTGGATGTAATTATGTATCAATAGAAACAACTTCGGAAAGATTACTTGCTAATCGTTTAAGTGAATTAGATTTTGAAGTTGCTATTTTTACTAATTTAAGTAGAGATCATTTAAATACTCATAAGACAATGGAAAATTATCTTTTAGCTAAAGCTAAGTTATTTGAATTAGTTAAAGACACAGGTTTTAGTATCATTAATAGTGATGATAAATATGCTAAAGAAGTTATTAAAAGAGCAAGGGGTAAAGTTATTACCTATGGTATAGATAGTGATGCTAATGTTACCGCTAAAGATATAATGGTAACAGCAGATCAATTAACATTTACGTTGATTGATAATGATAATGAATATTATATTGATAGTCCGTTATCAGGCAAATTTAATGTATATAATCTTATGGCGGCATTTATTACGTGTACTAGATTAGGATACACTCCCAAAATGGTAATTGATGCTATTAAATTGTTAAAACCTATTAGTTCAAGACAAACATATGTTGATTGTAATCAACCATATAAGGTAATGATTGATTATGCACATACTGCTAATGCTTTAAGAAACTTGCTCGAATATATCAATATAACTAACAGGGGCCGAGTTATAATAGTAACTGGTTCAGGAGGCTTAAGGGATAAAGGCAGAAGAGTTGAAATAGGTGAAGCTGTTACAGAACTTGCTGATCATGTAATATTTACGTTAGAAGATCCTAGGACTGAAGATGTAAACGATATTATTGATGATATGGTTTCAACGATTAAGGATAAACGTTTTAATTATGAACGTGTTCTTGATAGGGAAGCTGCTATTTTCAAAGCTTTAAGTATTGCTGATGAAGGAGATATAGTCCTTATTACGGGTAAAGGCGATGAAGATTATCAGGAAATTAATAATCAATATGTACCTTATAAAACTGATTATAAAGTGGTAGAAGAATATTTCAAAAAAGAGAAATTAAGATGTCGTTAATGGACATTATAGTTCAAGATATGAAAGAGGCTATGAGAAGTAAAAACAGATTATATCTTGATGTTATAAGGATGGTTAAAGGCGCTATTCAATTGGAAGAAATAAACAGAAGGAAAAAATTGGAAGAAGCAGATATTGTTGATATTATTAGCAAACAAATAAAAATGCGTAGAGAATCAATCGAGGAATTTAAGAAAGCTAATCGATTAGAATTAATCACTCAAACGGAGTCTGAAATTGATATCTTGAATAAGTATTTACCAGAACAGTTAAGTGATAATGAATTGCTAGCTATTATTGATAGTGTTATTTTAAAAGTTAATGCCAAAAGTATCAGTGATATCGGTATAATAATGAAGGAATTAGTCCCACTTATTAAAGGTAAAGCTGATATGAAGAAAGTTAATTCAATTATTAAACAAAAATTAAGTATTCAATGATACTTAATTTTTTTTAGTTTTAGTATAAACTACCCCATTTTTAATTCCATATTTTTATATTCAAACAACTCTTTAATGCTAACGATTTCATAACCCAAATCTTTAATTTTAGGTATTAATATTTGGCAAACCTCAATCGTTCTTTTATGGATATCATGCATTAAGATTATTTTTCCGTCTTCTAAATTTGACAAAACATTATTAATAACTTCTTCATCCGATATTTTACGCCAATCATTAGAATCAATGGACCATAATATTACTGGACTATTAATATGTTCCTTAACTTTATTGTTAATAGCGCCGTATGGTGGCCTAAAAAGGGTTGGATATTCGTTAGTTACTTGATAAATCAATTCATTAGTTTTGTTATATTGTTCGGTGATTTGTTCTTTACTTAATTTTGTAAAATTACTATGGTCATAACTGTGATTTCCAATTTCATTACCGGCATTATATATTTCTAATATTATGTCTTTATATTGATTTACTTTATTCCCGATGATGAAGAAAGTGGCGGTAGCATTATTAGATTTAAGAATTTGTAATAATTCTATAGTCAATGTTTTAGAAGGTCCATCATCAAAACTTAAAGCCACCATTTTTACATTCTGTTTGTTTATTGTTTCCCCTTCATTACTAGGCGTTATAATTTCATTTTCTTTAATAATTTCTTCTAACGGTTTTTCCTTTATTTTATCTTCATTAGAAATAATAGGATCCTCTCCTATAGTTTCCTCAATATTATTACTTTGTTGTAGAAATTCTAAATTATTACAATTATTGTTGATTGTAAAATTATTATCAACAAATTGAACTGGACCATATAAAAGGAAAAGACTTATGGCAATGGCTCCTACAGCAATTCTTTTTGTAACCTTATATTTAAATTCCATTTTTTTTACTTGTTTAAATTTGTCACTACCGCTTCTGTTAATTTTCATAATCCACCCACTTGCAACTGTATTATATATATATTTTAAAATATATCAATAGTAAGAGTGATATCGAAAACTAAATTTCATAAGAAGTCTTTAATAATAATATGATTATATAGGTGATAGTAATGAAGATAATAGATAAATTAACTAATTATATTTATGACAAGAATATCTCTGTTCACATATATGAAGGGCGGGTAAATATAGTTAATTACAAAGAGATATCAAATTTTAATAGTAATCAAATTGTTATTAGCTATGATAAGGGTGTAATTAAAGTAAACGGTAATAAGTTGGTTGTTTCGAAATTGTTAAATAACGAATTACTAATAAGCGGCGAAATCAAACAAATAGAACTAGGGTGAGAAGATGAACCGTAAATTACTAACTTATTTTGAAGGAGTAGTCGTTATACGTGCAAAGGGTAAGAGAATAGAACGTTTCTTATCCTATATATATAAATTAAAGATAAATTTACTGGACATAAAATATATAGACAGGCAGAATGTTTTGATTAAAATCTTTAATCGTGATTTTGATAAAGTAAAAGGGATAAAGACCACTTTTGAAATTAATGTAGTTGGTTATGAAGGTAAATTGAGATTAAAGGAGGGAATCAAGGAACATCTTTTGCTATTGTTATCAATAATTATAGGCTATCTCTTCTTATTGTTTTTATCAAATGTGATTTTTGATGTTGAAGTCGTTCATAGTAATGCCAGTGTACGAAAATTAATTGCAGTGGAATTGGCAGAAAGAAACATTAAAAGATGGCACTTTAAGAAGAGTTTTAATGAACTCCAACAAACGAAAGAACAAATACTAAATGAATATAAAGATCGTCTAGAATGGCTTGAAATAGAAACTGTAGGAACCAAATATATTGTTAAAGTAGAGGAACGAAAAATAAAAAAGATTGTTGATGATTATGAGTATCAAGATATTGTGTCTACTAAGAATGCAATTATATTGAGGATTGATGCGATTGAAGGCGAAATTGTAAAACGGAAAAATGATTATGTCAAAAAAGGCGATATTATAATTAGTGGCAGGATTATGAAAGGTCAAGAAGTGTCAAAAATAGTAAAAGCTAATGGTAAAATATATGGTGAAGTATGGTATAATATAAAAGTAGAGCATCCTCTAATTTATCAGAGTAAAGTTCAAACTGGTAAAAAAAAGGATGTTTATAAAGTTGTTTTTTTAAATCGCGTTTTCGCGTTATTTAATACCCGTCCATTTGCATCAAAAATATCTAAATATTATGATGTTGTTGCTAATCCTTTAGTACCTTTTAGTATTATTAAGGATAAGCAAAGAGAAGTGGTTATTGTAGATGAAATATATACTGATGGTGAAGCTTTAATAATGGCCGAGGCGCAGGCGATTAAGAAAATGGAAGAGTATCTTGATGAAAATGAATATGTTATTAATCGAAGAAAATTAAAATATCATATTGCTGATCAAAAATTATATTTAGAAATGTTTTTCAAAGTTTATGAAAATATAGGAACGCCTAGGAGAATTGTGGAGTAGAGGTGAAATTGTGTTTAAAGTAGAGGTATTAGAAGTGTTGCGTAAAGCATGGCCGATGTTACTCGTATTTACAGTTATTATGTCTTCGATTCGATTAGCTTATTTAAAAACTAATCGTATGAAATTTGTGTTTCATAAAGAATTTTTTACTCTCTTATTTATGCTTTATGTTTTAGTTTTATTCTATGTTGTAACTGCTCAGGATCCTGTTAGTTATTCAATTAGTAGTTATAATTTAATACCTTTTAGAGAGATGCTTAGGTATAATTTTGGAACTAAATTATTTTTTAAGAATATCGTTGGTAATTTACTTATTTTTATCCCTTTTGGATTATTTGTTTCCTATTACCTTAAAGCCAAGCGATTATCTTTGACATTTATCTTATCATTAATTTCGTCTTTGACAATTGAATTTGCCCAGCGTCTTATCGTTGGGCGAGTCTTTGATGTTGATGATATTATGTTAAATGTCATGGGTGCTATTATTGGTTATTTTATCTACATCATAATAGATACGATTGGTAATCACATGCCAAAGATATTTAAAAAACCATGGTTTATAAATTTATTGATAATTATTATATTAATCCTTGGGTTTATGTATATCTTTGATTTTGACATTAAGATGATAGAGGGATTTGTATGAATGATGTAAGTTTTATAAATCGTACGACTAGTGATATAAAGGAAGTTAGTGAATTAGAAAAATTAATTGACTATGCTATGTCATACGAGAAA
The DNA here is from genome assembly GCA_028708005.1 of Bacilli bacterium. Classification (GTDB taxonomy): domain Bacteria; phylum Bacillota_I; class Bacilli_A; order RF39; family UBA660; genus UBA5348. The sequence goes on along the minus strand of JAQVZV010000002.1, from coordinate 24 downwards.
ATAGGCAATGCCGTTTTTAGTGTT
>JAQVZV010000064.1 GCA_028708005.1 Bacilli bacterium | reverse complement strand
AGAATTTAGGAAGGTTTCAGTATAAACTACGATAAGTAGTTTTTTTATTATATAATGTAGCGCTACGAGGTAAAATTAGGGTATAATGATAGTAGAATGGACGTGAGTTTATGAAACCAATTGTATTGACTATTTTAGATGGTGTTGCTTTAAGGGATGAGTTACATGGCAATGCCTTTAAACAAGCTATTAAACCTAATTTTGATTATTTAATGAATGAATATCCTCATAGTGAGTTAGAGGCTAGTGAAGGCGCGGTAGGGTTGCCTAAACATCAAATGGGGAATAGTGAAGTAGGACATATGAATATTGGGGCAGGTAGAATCGTTTATCAACCATTGCAAATTATTAATGAAGCGATTGAGGATGGTAGTTTTTATCATAATATTGAATTATTAAATGTTATAAAACATGTTAAAGACAATAATAGTAAATTACATATTTTAGGATTAACCAGTGATGGTGGTGTCCATTCTCATATAAATCATGTTAAAGCTTTACTTAGTTTAGCTAAAACGAATAATATTGATAAAGTGTATCTTCATTGTTTTATGGATGGCAGGGATACGTTGCCAGATAAAGCTTTATATTATTTAAAAATGATTGAACATATAATTAAGGAAGCGGGTATTGGTAAAATCGCTACTGTTTCTGGTAGGTATTATGCCATGGATCGTGATAAGAGGTGGGAACGAACGAAGCTTGCTTATGACGCTATGGTTTATGCTAAAGGGCTTAAATCCAATAACATAGAAGAATTGGTTAATAATAGTTTCGCTAATAAAGTGTATGATGAATTTATTGTGCCTACCGTTATTGATGAAGCGGGTAAGATAGATAGTAATGATGGAGTTGTAATAACCAACTTCAGACCAGATAGAATTGTTCAAATAGGAATGGCTTTAACCAATAATGATTTCCCTTATTTTGAAGTGAAAAAGGATTGTCATATAAAGTTGGTTACTATGATGCCAACATCAAATCAAGTTAATGGAACTCATGCTTTTGAATTGATAGAACTTAATAATACAATGGGGTCATATTTAGCGTCAAAATCAATGAAACAACTTAGAATGGCTGAAACAGAAAAATATGCTCATGTAACGTACTTTTTTGATGGTGGTAAACATTTAGATTTAGCAGGTTGTCATCAAATATTAATTGATTCCCCTAAAGTGGCAACATATGATTTAAAGCCTGAAATGAGTGCTTATGAAGTGACTGAGACATTGCTTAAAGAACTTGATAAAGATTATGACTTTGTTGTTTTAAACTTTGCTAATTGTGATATGGTAGGTCATACCGGCAATATGGATGCTACTATTAAAGCTGCTGAAGCAGTTGATTATAATCTTGGCTTAATATATAGCAAAGTTAAGGAATTGGGTGGCCTTTTAATTGTAACCGCCGATCATGGTAATTCTGAATATATATTAGATCATAACAACAATAATATTACAGCCCATACACTTAATAAAGTTCCTTTTATAATATGTAAGAAGGACTTAAGCTTAAATGATGGCAAATTAGGAGATATCGCACCTACTATTCTAAAACTTATGGGGCTTGATATTCCAGGTGAGATGACAGGTAATATTTTAATAAAGGAATAATATAAAACGAGGTGATATAATGGGGTTCTTTGATAAAATAAAAAACATCATGAAAAGTAATAAACAAGAAGATATAATTGCGTATGACCATGGTTTATCAAAAACTAGGAAACACTTTTTCGATAAATTAAATTTTCTAAATACTAAATATAAACAATTAACTGATGAATATTTTGAAGAGTTAGAAGATCTTTTAGTGATGGCTGATATTGGGGTTAATACAGTAATGACCTTCATGGATAAGTTAAGAGAGCGTGTTAAAAAAGAAAATATAACAGATACATCAATGTTAGCTGAAATAATAATTGATGAATTATTTATCATTTATGTTGATGAAGAAGTTATAAGTTCTAAAATCAATTATAATACTGATGGGCCTACGGTTATATTAGTTGTTGGAGTAAATGGAGTAGGTAAAACTACAACGATTGCTAAATTAGCGAATCAAATGATAAATGAAGGTAAGAAAGTACTGCTTATAGCAGGTGATACCTTTAGAGCAGGGGCGGTTGAGCAAATAATTGAATGGGGTTCAAGAATCGGTGCTTATGTTGTTTCTGGCAGTGAACAAGCTGATCCAAGTAGTGTCATATATGATGGTCTAAAGGTCGCTTTAGATGAAAAGTATGATTGTGTTTTAATAGATACTGCAGGTAGATTACAAAACAAAGTTAATCTTATGAATGAACTTTCTAAAATAAATAAAGTTATTGGCAATTTAATACCAAATGCCCCTCATGAAACATTACTGGTAATTGATGCTACAACTGGGCAAAACGGCATTAGTCAAGCGAAGGCTTTCAAAGAAATTACTAATGTCACGGGTATTATTTTAACTAAATTAGATGGAACAGCTAAAGGTGGTATTGTATTAGCAATTAAAGAAACAGTTAAGATACCAGTAAAATATATAGGCTTAGGCGAAAAATTAGATGATTTAAGACCATTTGATATTGAAAAATATATATATGGCTTGTTTAAAGGAATGATTGATTAATGGATAGAAGAATATATTTAACAATGTTATATGACTATTATGGAGAACTATTTAATGAACACAAACGTCTTTATTTTGAAGATTATTACTTTCACAATCTTTCATTGGGAGAAATAAGTGAAAATTATAATGTTAGTCGAAATGCTGTACATAAAACAATAAAGAGTGTTGAAGAGAAGTTAAATGAATATGAAAAAAAGCTTGGTCTTCATCAGAAAAGTATATTGTTTAATGAAATAATAGATGAAATTACGGATGAAGATTTAAAAAAACGATTACAAGAATTATTATAATTGGAGGAAAACCTTATGTTTGAAAATTTAGGAGAACGCTTACAAAAAGCGATAAAAAATATAAGAGGATATGGGAAAATTACAGAAGATAACATATCTGATATTATGCGTGAAGTTAGAATGGCTTTATTAGAAGCTGATGTAAACTATCAAGTGGTGAAAGAGTTTACTAATAAGGTCAAAGAGAAAGCTTTAGGGGAAGAAGTTAGAAAAAGTTTGTCTCCAAGTGAAATGTTTGTCACCATTTTAAAAGATGAACTTATAAACTTACTGGGTGTTGAAAAAGCAACTTTGAAACTCGATAAACAAATGAATATATATATGTTGGTGGGATTGCAAGGTAGTGGTAAAACAACAACTGTTGGTAAATTAGGAAACTATCTTCGTAAAAAGTATAAGAAAAAGCCAATCTTTATCGCGTGTGATGTTTATCGACCAGCAGCTATTGATCAATTAAAACAATTGGGTAAAGAGTTAGATATTTATGTTTATGAAGAAGGCAAAGGAAAACCAGTTGATATTGCTTTAAGAGGCGTAAAATATGCGGAAGAAAATAACTATGATCTTGTTTTAATAGATACCGCAGGTCGCCTTCATATCGATGATGAATTAATGAATGAACTTAAATCTATTAGTGAAGCGGTTACACTTGATGAAACTATTTTAGTAATAGATTCAATGATGGGGCAAGATGCTATTAATGTTATTGAGGGTTTTAATAATAAATTATCATTAACGGGAACCATCCTTACTAAACTTGATAGTGATACTAGAGGTGGGGTAGCTTTATCTGTTAGACACTTAACAAATATCCCGATAAAATTAGTTGGTGTTAGTGAAAAGTTAGATGGAATAGAGGGATTTGACCCTCATCGAATGGTGGGACGTATTTTAGGTGAAGGTGATTTATTATCATTAATCGAAAAAGCTGAGGACGTAATTGATGCCGAAAAAGCAAAAGAAGCGGCCAAGAAATTAAATAAGGGTGAATTTGATTTAAATGATTTTCTAGAGCAATTAAAACAAGTTAAAAAATTAGGCCCCCTTGAAAACATTATCAAAATGATACCTGGAGCATCTAAATTAGGATTAAATAATATTAGTATAGATCCTAAACAAATAGCGCATATTGAAGCGATAATGTTGTCTATGACAACTGAAGAAAGACACCATCCAGAAATCATTAAAGCAAGTAGGAAAATAAGGATTTCCAAGGGAAGTGGAACAACTGTTCAAGAGGTAAATAGATTGCTTAATCAATATGAACAAATGAAGAAAATGATGAAGATGATGAAAAGTGGCAATATGAAGCTCCCATTTTAATTAAATTTAGGTGAAATAACATAACCAAAGAAACCATACTCTCATATGATAAGAGTAGTAAAGGGGGATTTGAAATGTTATTTGATAGAAACGATTATTGTCCTGAAGCAATGGAACAACAATTCATGATGGGACAACAACCTATGATGGGACAGCAGCCTATGATGCATCATGATGGCTGTGGCGGCATGGATTGCGGGTGTGGGAGAGCACCTGTTGTAGAATCACCTATTCAAAGGTGCGTTCAAAGGGAAATTTGTCATGAAGTTCAACATATTTGATGGAAAAGTGAAACTCACATAGCACATATTGATACTAAACGGAATAATCCGTTTTTTTAATGTTAATATTATACGTAATAATCGTAAACACATTTTTGCTTTTCAAAGGAAAAATATTAAAAAATCCTTAAGAAAGTAAAAAAATATGAATAATATATGCATAACACAGGACATATCAATAGTGGTTTTTGATTCAAACACTGTGATAGTGTGATTCGTATTTATTAGCGTGATAATTTTTCGTTCTTTAAAACACTTCCCAAATACGATTAAACAAGATATAACTTAATCGCTAAGGAAAATGAGATATGAATTACTTTGCAGAAATTAAAATATTTAGATAAAACAATGACTACATTACTACTAAAGAAGTAACAGAAACCACTACCCCAAGAGTGTACTTGTCTAAAATGGTAAGAAATAATGAACCAAGTAGAAGTGGTAGACGACATTATACACCTAATGATATTCTCG
>JAQVZV010000063.1 GCA_028708005.1 Bacilli bacterium | reverse complement strand
TGATTATATTCAATCTTGTATTGTTCTAGTTGATTATCTTTGATAGTAAATAATATCATAATAACACCTCCCAAAATATTATATATATCTTTACTATTAATTACCTCCAAAATGTATTGCATATCTTTGCAACTTTATAAATTATAACTTCACTCTTATTAATTGCATAGCTTTTACCCATCGCTTTACCACCAATCGTTAAAGCGGCGATAATAGCGGTTAATAACAAGGCTACTATTACTGCATCAATATTATATTTAGAAGCGATGCCTGCCGCAATAACCGCCCCTGCCGAACCACTAATAATGTTACAAATATCGCCTATTACATCATTACAAAAAGCCGATACTTTTTCGGCATTTTTAATCAATTTAATGGCCATCTTTGAACCTTTAACTCGTTTCGTTGCCATTGAGTGAAACGGCTTCTGATCAGCACTAGCTACTGCTATACCTATCATATCAAAGATAACACCTACTAGTATAAAAAAAATCACAATTAAAATCCCAAAAAGGACATTAACACTTTCTAAAACAATCCCTGAGCCACCAGAAAAAACCAGTGATATAACAAAGGCCATTAGCGAAACTTGGATTATCCATTTTAAGTCAATGGCTTTTTTAACAATTTTGTTTCTCTTCTTTATTTTACTATCATACTTTTCTTTATATTCTTTTTTATTCATATAACTTTTCCTCATAAATAAGTGTGTGGTCTAATGATGATAAACTTTACGTCTTAGGTCAAGTTGGATTTCCCTTATGCTTACCTTTCGTTACCAAAAGGCGGTTCCCCTTTAAAAGAATAAACGCACGATCGCTCAATACGCGACTTGATTACCACTTAGTACGCACTACAATCCCATCATTAGAATCAGTCTAGGGGTTTTCCCCACAGGAATTTCTATTATTAGCACTTTTTTGCAGATAAGGTTTCAGTTACCATCCCCCATATCCACTCAAGGCAAGCTACACTATTCACAGCTCTTCACCGCAAAATAGGTTTAATCTCTATCCGTAATTTTTAAAAAAATCACGCAATAGAGTCTCCAAGAATACCTGGGAGCAGAGACGTATGCCTTTACGGTTGCCCAAATATTCACTCTTTCCAGCATCCACCCCAAACTGGGCGTAAGAAGCAGACACCAGAAGCTTCACAGATATGCTCTTTAACGGATTTTTAGCCCCGCCTTCACAATAGAAATAACTACTAGAATACTGCACCACACTTAAATTATATCATAAATAACTGATCTTTTATTACATCTAATTTGTTAAAAAGTATTATTACAACATTAAGCTACAATTATCAATTCATTATATGGTCGTATATAGTTTTCTTGTTTGTTTTATCAATCTCTAATTGTTTTCTATATTGCCATTACCTAAATACTTCTTAATTTGTTCTTCCATACACTTGTTGACATTCTTTCCGTCTATGTAACACTTTGTCCACTCTACTACTTTCTCGACAGCCATCTCTACATTCCACCTTGGCGACCAACCAAATGTATATTTTAATCTAGAACAATCTAGCTTTAAAAACCCAGCCTCGTGTGGGCCATCGTTATATGTACTTTCCCAAGACAAATTACCGAATTTTTCGCAAAAAATTGTCACTAAACGCCCTGTTTCAATACAATCATTCTCATTGGGACCAACATTATAGACACCAGCAAGCATTTTATTATCGTATTGTCTTGCAGCAATCATTAAATAAGCTATAATTGACTCTAAAACATGCTGATAGGGTCTGATTGAATAAGGATTCCTAATTATTATCTTTTCTCCATTAATTGCCGCTTTTATACAATCTGGAATAATTCTATCTTTGGCAAAATCTCCACCGCCAATTACGTTACCCGCTCTAACCGTTGAGATTGCTATATCTCTATTTTTAAAAAAGGAATTAATGTAACTATTCGTGACTAGTTCTGCACAAGATTTAGAATTAGAATAAGGGTCATATCCATTTAATTCGTCTGTCTCTCTATACCCCCATAACCATTCATTATTTTTATATACTTTATCAGTGGTTACAATTATTACTGATTTAACACTATCGCACAATCTAATTGATTCCAAAACATTAGCAGTACCGATTACATTAGTTTCATATGTATATAGTGGTTCTTCATATGAAATTCTTACAATTGGTTGAGCACTCATATGGATAACTATTTCTGGCCGAAAATCCAACATTGCTTCTTTTAATTTGGTAAAATCTCGAATATCACCTGTAATAGATTTTATACCTTCCCCTATATCTGCTATCTCGTATATATTGGGCTTATTTAATGGTTCTAAACTATACCCCATCACTTTTGCGCCAACCATTTTTAAAACTTTGCACATCCACGAACCTTTAAAACCATTATGACCCGTTATGAATATTTTTTTATTTTTATAAAAATCCAATTCCGCTACTCCCATAATTTCCACGGCGCCTTTCCTTTTTCAACCAGTTCATCCAAATACAATTTGTCTTTTAAAGTATCCATCCCCTGCCAAAAACCATTATGTTTATATGCAACTAGCTCCCCGTTATTGGTTATCTTTTCTAACGGCTCTTTTTCTAATACTGTACTATCTCCTTCAATGTAATCAAAAACTTCAGGATTTAAGACCATGTAGCCTCCATTTATCCATCCGCCATCTTCTTTTATTTTTTCCCTAAATCCCTTTATAATATTACTCTCTTTATCAATATCAAGAACCCCATATCTACTGCCAGGCTGAATTGCAGTGATGGTTGCCATTTTTTTGTGATTTCTGTGGAACTTTAACAGTTCATTTATATCAACATCACAAACTCCATCACCATAGGTTAACATAAACGTTTCATCACCAACATAATCCTTAATTCGCTTGATTCTACCACCTGTCATAGTATTTAAACCTGTATCTATTAACGTCACTTTCCACGGCTCAGCATAATTATTGTGAGATACCATTTCGTTGGTTTCCATATTAAACGTTATATCAGAGTTATGTAAACAATAATTAGCAAAATATTCTTTTATCATATGCTGTTTATAACCTAAACATATGATAAATTCATTAACCCCATAATATGAATATAATTTCATAATATGCCACAGTATTGGTTGATCTCCTATTTTAATCATTGGTTTTGGTTTCAAACGAGATTCTTCACTAATTCTAGTGCCAAATCCACCTGCTAAAATTACAACTTTCATTAATTTCACTCCCACTTCATTAATCATTATTTTAAATATTATTATTTAACATTAAATCATATTCTTCAGCAGTTGAGTTATAAATATATTGTTGTAAGTTTTTTAATTCTTGATATTTTACAATCTAAATATCCAAGTTTACCTATGCCGATAAAGTTTTCTACTAGAATACGGCACCACACTTAAATTATATCATAAATAACTAATCTTTTATTACATCTAATTATTTTCGTTTAACTCCTGTTTGATATTCTTCAGGTATTTTGATAAAACGCTCTTTGTTATTCAATGCCTGAGCCACTCTAGCTAAAGTTTTCTTAGAAAAGACAGTGTTTTTAAAACCATCTAAATTAAACCCCATTATGTTAAACACATATTTTCTATCCAATGGGGCTATGCGGTAACCATCATTGCCAAAATATTTATATACTTTACCAGTAAATAAATCTAAAGCCAAACCATCCTTCACTATACACAAGATATCATCCTTATAGATAACAGAATAGCCGTTTCCTTCTTGTTGATTAACAGCTAGCATTCCTACATACAATTTATCAAATTGATAATTTATCATTACTACACCTCAAATATTATTAAAATTTATATTATTCACTAATTAGTTATAAATTATTGTTATAATTTATCGATTTTTAACATCCCACAATCTAACTATCCATTTCCGATAAAAAGGAATGCTAAAATACTGCGCACACTTAAACAACATTACAGATATATCACTTTATTACTAAAAAGGAAAAAGAAAGTTATTTTCTTCTTCCCTTTGTTCTAGCAATCCCTTGATTTGATGGAATATTAATATAAGTCCAATCATTGTTTAAAGCTTCTGCTACTTGTATTAAACCTTTTCTTGTAAACAAAACATTTGGAAACTCATTTGGGAATTTTTCATATACTCCACAAACATAAGGTTGTCCCATTGGTATAGAACGTTGATTTTCACGTCCTTCTACCAAATCATAAAATTTCCTATTCAACAAATCAAATACAACCCCATCTTTTACTATACATAGTATGTCTTCTTGTTTATAAACACCATCAATTTTATTTTCAACTACTGTACCAATATATACTTTGTCAAACCAATAATTCATACAAAACGCCCTCCATAGGCATTATTATACTACTTTTTCTTTTTTTGGCAAGTGGAACAATAATATGTACCCCTTCCCCCTATAAATTCCTTTTTAATTAAACTTCCACAATTTTTACAAGGCATATTTTCTCTACCATGAACTAATAGTTCATGTTGGAATTCACCTTTCTTATTATCCAGCGATACATAACTTCTAATAGTAGTACCCCCTAATGCTATGGCCTTTTCTAAAACTATCCTAGTATTATCAATAATGGCCTGTAATTGCTTGCTATTTAAACTCATTGCTTTTTGATAAGGGTTAATACAAGATAAGAATAATATTTCATCAGCATAAATATTTCCAATTCCTACAATTATCTTTTGATCTAACAATACTTCTTTTATTGCGCGCCCTCTTCTTTTATACTTGTCTTTTAAATATGCAACTGTTAAATTATCATCAAACGGTTCTAACCCAAGTTCACTTAAAGGTTTTTTTAGCATTAAATCTTCTTTATTTAATAAATGCATCTTACCAAATTTTCTCGTATCATGAAATCTTAATTCAATATCTTCTAATTTAAAAATAATATGTTCATGCTTATTTCGTTCTTCCTCACTTCGTTTGAAAAAGAATTTTCCTTCCATCCTAAGATGAACTAATAAATAATAATTACTAAGTTCAAAGATTAACCATTTTCCTCTACGTTTTATATCTATAAAAGTTTCATCAATCAATTTAG